>JAICUM010000051.1 GCA_025935855.1 Pirellulales bacterium
GGGTGGTGGTCTTTCTCTCAACTTTTTTTGGGTTTTTTTTTTTTGTTGTTCTTGTCTTTATATTCTTACCACTCACCCCCCCCCCCAACCACCCCCCCCCCCCCCGCTTCTCACGACTGCAACGGCCGGCGGCTTTTCCGTTCTAGCTCACGCCGTCTTTGTTGGTCGGCGCGCTCCGCCTGCTGTTCGGCGATTCGCTTGCGCTCCAGCGTATCCTGCGGATCGAGGTGCGGCTCCCAGCGAAATGTTTCGTGCGCCCAGGTCACGCGATCGCCTTCGCATCGTAGAACCGTGTAACCCGGCTCGGAACCGGTCCAACTGCCGGCCCACCAGGCGCCGCAGGCCGCCGCGCCGGTGACATACCAAATGCCGTTCCAGAAGGTGTCTTCGACGCGATGGCTGTGCCCCTGGAGCACGAGCTTCACGTTGTGACGTTCCAGCACCTTTCGCAGTTCCATCGTGTCCCAGATGACCATGCTGCCGTCCATGGCCAGGTGCTTCGGATCGCCGCTGATCTGGCCAACGTTGCAGAACACCGCGACGTGGATCACCGCGATCTTCGGCCGATCGCCCGCGGCGCCCAGATCGTAGCCGAGCCATTCGAGCTGCTCGGCGCCGAGCCGCGGCTCTTGATTGATTCCGTTCTTTCCTTTCGCCGGGTACGCGCTGTCGAGCACCGTGAAGTGCCAGCCCTTGTGATCGAAGCTGTAGTACGGCTCTTTCCAGTCGAGGGCCTCCATGATCATCTTCTTGCCATAGCCGGGATCGCTGGGGCCGACCTTTTCGCGAGGGTTCCACCCAAGCACGTCGTGATTGCCCATGCAGGGGCGCCACGGGTATTTCAATTGCTTGGTCGCCTCCCTGAAGAGGCGGATCTGGTTTTCGTAGTCCTCCTTCGCCGTGTAGCCGCCGTCGAACACCATGTCGCCGCCCATGAGCACAAAGTCCGGGGCGGGCTTCAACGCGTTGATGGACTCGATGCACGTTCGATAGCCTTCAGGGGCGTGGCGGCGGTGCGTCACGTGCTGATCCGTAAGATGCACGAAGCTGAACGAATTGGCGGGCGTCGATGAGGCTTGCGAGCTTTCGACCGCCGCCGAGGCGATTTCACCATGACCGCTTAACAGCTCCGTGGCGCCGAGGGCGCACGCCCCAGCAAGTAACTCACGTCGTGAAACACTCATGGAACGTTCCGATTGACGGTTCATTGAATCGTTTGGAGGGGACAATCGCCGTGCGCCCTATTTGTTTGCCTCAGCGGCCAGGTACTCCTCCGTTGAAAGCAGCCTGGCGTAGCCGAACTCCAGCGCGGCCATGAAGGCAGCATGTACCTCGTCGGCGGGCACGACTTTGCCTTCAAATTGCTGGTCGCGCGTGGCGGAGGCGTCATGGACGACGATGCATTTGTAGCCAAGATCGCTGGCCGCGCGCACGCCGGCGTCCACGCACATGTGGCTCATGGCGCCGCAGATCACGAGCTCCTCGATGCCATGCTGGTCGAGAATGGACTTGAGGTCGGTCTCGCGAAACGAGTTGACGTGGTGCTTGAGGACCACCGGTTCGCCTTCAACTTCACGCACCGTGGCGTGAAGCTTCGCGCCTTCGGACCCCGGCGTAAAGAACGGCGCGTCAGCGCTCGGGAATTCGTGCCGGACGTGGATGACCAAGTCGCCGGTAGACCGCGCACGCTCCATCAGCTTCGCTGCCTTTGTCGCCGCGGATTCCATGTCGACCAGCGGCCACTTCCCGCCGGGGAAATAGTCGTTCTGGACGTCGATGATAATTAGGGCTCGTTTGGGCATCGGTTCTTCAGCACAAGGTTAGGCACATCCACATTGAAAAGGCCACTCAGTCAGCCGCGGCTTGGCGTTTCTTCTTCCTCTGTTTTTTCGCCGGCGGTTTCTCGGCGTTGTCGGCTGAGGGAGTGTACGGCGTCGGCATTTTGGCGCCGATTGACTGCCGCCAGGCGGCAAGTTTCCCGTGCAGGTCTTTCGCCACGCCGGCGTTCTTGTCGATCACATTGTGCTCTTCGCTCTCGTCCTCTTTGACGTTATAGAGCTCCTGCCGCCCGTCTTCGAACCACTCCAGCAGCTTCCAGTCGCCGGAGCGAATGGAACCCACCGGCGTGGTCCGCCACTTTCCTTTGCCGGCGCCCAGATAGCCGGGGAAATGCCAGAATAAACTCTCCCGGTCGAGGCTCTTCTGTTCGCCGGTTAGCAGCTTCGCATAGCTGACGCCATCAAGCTTGTAGTCGCCCGGCAACTCGGCGCCGGCGATTTCGCAGAGCGTGGGATACAGGTCGATAGAAATAATCGGCGTCGTATTCACCTGGCCGGAATCGACCTTCCCCTTCCAACAGAAGATGTAGGGGACGCGCACGCCGCCTTCGTAAAACATCCCCTTGCCGCCCTTGAGCGGAGCGTTGTCGGTCACCCCGTCTTTGTCGAGTCCGGCCCGCCGATAACCGCCGACGCCGCCGTTGTCGCTGGAGAAGATCACCAGCGTGTTTTCCGACAGCCCAAGCTCGTCGAGCTTAGCTAGAACGCGGCCAACGCTTTCATCCACGCTGGCAATCATGGCCGCATAGGCGGGATTCTTTTGATCGCCGACGCCCGGCTTGTCTTTGAAGTGCTTGATGAGCGGCTTCTTCGCCTGGTGGGGCGCGTGGACGGCGTAGTGCGGCAAGTACAAGAAGAACGGTTGTTCTCGATGCCGCTGGATGAAGTCCACGGCACGATCGGTGAGGAAATCGGCCAGATACTCGCCTGGCTTCGTCTCCACGTGCGGGTTTGTCTTGAAATCGAAATGCACGCCTTCCGAGACAATCGCTTCGTCGAATCCGCGGCGGCTGGGGTGATGCTCAGCATCGTTGCCCAGATGCCATTTGCCGAACATGCCCGTGGCATAACCGGCTTTCTTGAGCGTGTCGGCGATGGTGACCTTCTCGAGCGGAAGCTGTGTGACGTTATCCACAGGCCGAAGCGGCCGGCTGCGCCAGTCGAACCGCTCGATGCTGCCGACCGTATACACGCCGGTGCGCGGCCCGTACTGCCCACTCATGAGCGCGGCGCGCGTCGGCTGGCAATTGGCGCCGCACGAATAGCCGTCGGTGAATCGCATGCCCGCGGCGGCCATGCGATCGATATTCGGCGTCTCGTAATACTTGCTGCCATAGCAGGCCAGGTCGGCGTAGCCGAGATCGTCGGCGAGGATAAAGACGATGTTTGGCCGGCGAACTTCCTCGGACCGCAAGGGGCTTTCCCAAGCCAGGACAAAGGCGGCTAAGGCGATTAAAATGCGTCGCATGGCGGGACCTTCGATCGGTTGGAGTTGATCAAGTTGCTTTAGCGATTTGGAGCGGACGGGCGTCCACGGCGGCCCTTTGGCAGCGGCCCAAAACTCTCGACATCTTTGTCATACTCGGATTTCAGCGCTTTGACTGCGTCCGGGTGGCTTGCCGCCACGTTGTGTTGCTCGCCGGGATCGTTGAGCAAGTCAAACAATGCCATCGGCTCGGCCGCGACTCCGGTTCGTACGCCGGGGTAATCAGACGGCTGATATTGTTCGTAGGGAGCCAGCAGCGTCACGCCGTCCGGCGCCCGGGGATCGATCCAGCGTTTTTTGGGCGTCGCCGGTTGATGTCGATCCGCGGCAGGCAGCACGTGCAGCTTCCAGCGCGCGTTGCGAATTGTCATGACGTCGGATCCTTTTAACCCGAGAATCGTTTGATGGGGAATGGCGGACGCAGACGTCAATAGCGGCATGATGTCAGCGCCGTCAATCGTGCGGTCCCCGGGAACAGCGAGGCCCGCGGCGTTCAGCGCGGTCGTAAACAGATCCATCATGACCGCCGGTTCGGCGCTCACGTGGCCAGCCGGAATTCTGCCCGGCCAGCGCGCGATGAACGGCACGCGATAGCCGCCCTCGAAGCTTGTGCCTTTCATGCCGCGCAGGCCGCCGGTGCTGCCGCCGTACCACGGGCCGTTGTCGCTGGTGAAGACTACGAGCGTGTTGTGATCGAGTCCTAGTTTCTGCACCGTATCGAGCACCTGGCCAACGCTTGCATCGAGTTCCGAGATGACATCGCCGTACAGACCGGCGCCCGAGCGCTTGTAGTATTCCTCGGACGGCGCCAGCGGCTTATGCGGCATCGCGTGAGCGAAATAGAAGAAGAACGGGCGCGACTTGTTCCGTTCCAAGAATTGGATGGCTCGCTCCGTGTAACGTTTGGTCAGCGTGGCTTGGACGACCGGGTACTCGACGACCTGCTCGCCGTCGATGAGTTGCACCGGCCGCATGTCATTGCTGTACAAGATGCCGAGATAATCGTCGAAGCCGCGGTGCGTGGGATACATGTCCTTGCGGGCGTGGCCAAGATGCCACTTCCCGACCATGCCGGTCGCGTAACCGGCTTGATGAAACAGTTCGGCGAGCGTTCGTTCCGAGTGCGGCAGGCACAGGTCACTGTTCCGGCCGCCCAAATCGGGCGTGGGGTTGGCCGTGAGGCCGAATCGCGTCGGATATCGGCCCGTCAGAAGCGACGCTCTCGAAGGAGCGCAAAACGGCATCGGCGCATTGAAGTGCGTGAGCCGGGCGCCTTCGGCCGCCATTCGATCGAGCCGAGGCGTCTTGAACCGCGGATGGCCATAGCAGCCCAGGTCGCCGTAGCCGAGGTCATCCGCCAAGATGATGATCACATTCGTATGCTGGTCAGGCTCAGCGGCATCAGTGCGCTCATCACGCCGATAGACGAGCAGAGCAATTGCCAAGATCAGCCAGGTGCAAAGTTTGGCGATGCTCCTCGAAGCCATAGTCGGATGAACGCCGATTTAAGAGGTGAAGCAAAATGACGAGGTTTTAGCCTCAAAGGACGCTCTACCATTGAAGTAAGGAACGGCAGGCCAATCAAGCATGCCCGCTTCGAGAAAAGTCCAAGGCGCTACGGGGGACCGCCGTTTGAACAACCCCGCTGCCTTGCGCGCGACGGGGTTTATTCGCAGACTGGCGTGCGGTAAACTTATGGGTCGCAACCTCCCGCGCGAACATCGCAGGACATAGCCGGCCGGCAGACGCATTTTGCTCGCTGGGAGGGTGAGATAAGCTTTCGGTTATGGCGGAGTAGCTCAGTCGGTTAGAGCAGCGGAATCATAATCCGCGTGTCGGGGGTTCGAGTCCCTCCTCCGCTACTTGTCTGTCGGCAGATTGTCGCGCAGGAATCGCCCAGGCCGTTGTCTGACAACGCCCTGGGCGACTTTTTTTGCGCCTATGCCAAGTTGGGCCTCGCTTAACGATCGGTCGGAATCGGCGAAAACGCGGAAAATAGCTTCAACGCAACTGGCATTTAGCTAGAATCTCAAGCGTCGGCGCGGGACGCAATTCTGCGTGCGCCCTTGCCAAGGGGGTTCGAGATGGCTCGCCAGTTCGTTCAGCCGGATGAGAATCGCCGGTGTTATCACAGCGGATTGACCAAGCCGCTTGATCAACCGCACGTGGGTACGGTGGTGTTTGACGTCGTGGATTACGCGGCCTACGCGCTGAAAGGCTTTCGAGAGATTGCGCGCAAGGCGCCGGTTGCTCTCGATCATTCAATCCAGTCGTTCAGTTTCGAGACCGGCAAGTACAAACCGCCGTTTCAGCTTTCCGTCGCTACCAACATCGATAATTGGGCGCTTCACGACGGCCAATTCAATAACGGAATGTGGACGTTCCAGCTCAACGGCCCGCAATATCGAAACGGGCTGCTCATGAAGCTGGTTCTCGACGGCAATTTCTGGATGGAAGGCGCGAACGTATGGGTTCCGCCTACGCAAGATCATCGGCACTTTACGGACACCGATGTGTTCGTGGCTTACAAATTCCGGTACATGACCGCCGCCTGGCGACCGACGCATTTGATCACGCTGCGGAACGGCTTTGACGGTTGGGGCCGCGATATTTTCGGCGTGTACGAAGACGGCGGCTGGACCTTTCTCTTGGATCGGGCCATCTACCCCGATCATTTCGAAGCCAAGTTGATGCTCGATCAGACGCAATTCATGGCGGGCGCGAATCTGATCGTTGACAAATCCAACAGCGTTTACAACCTGAGCGACGCGGAGGTCGTCTTCCCCGGGTCGCCGACGGCTTTTGCGCCAGGCTACGACAACTTCATGCCGCTCGAGACGCCACTGGAACAGGTCACGATGCGCTCGCGCGGCCGGGAAGACGAAATCTATGACGTCGTCGTGATTGGCTCGGGCATGGGCGGCGGGATCGTGGGCGACGCGCTCGCCGACCGCGGCGCCCGTGTGCTCATCCTCGACGCAGGCGGATTGTGGTTCCCGCTGCAGATTAACGAACTGCCCAGCATCGACCTGGATCTCGCGCAGCGCGATGAGATTGGAAACTTCTCGAACAAGCCCGGTTCGGATTCGGATTTCAAGTTCGGCGTGCAGTTCAACCTCGGCGGCCGGTCCTGTTATTGGTCGGGCGTCATTCCACGCATGCGAGAGTGGGAGATGCGGGGCAAATGGCCGACTGACGTCCGCGATTATCTTTACAACCAGGTGAACGGCAAAAGCGGTTATGACCGGGCCGAGGAGCTATTGCACAAAGAACGGACGCTGGGGCCGTTCCAGGCTGAATTGAGAGACTATCTGGCCTCACAACTCGGTTCGGCTTTTGAAGTGATCGACCTGCCGCGGTCGATGCACCAGCCGAATATTGATCCGGTGAACAACCACTTCGAAGTGGAGAATGTGCTCGAAAAGCCGACGGGAGTGTTTTCGACGGCCGATCTACTGCTCGATTCCCAAGGCGAGCCCGGCGGCGCGGGAAGAACGCACCTATTGATCAACCTGCACCAACTTGCGACAGCGATCGAAACTCAAGCCGGCGCCGCGGTGGCCGTCGTGTGCCAAGACCTGATCGGCCAGGTCGAGCGCCGTTATCAAGCCCAGTATTTTGTGCTGGCCTGCGGTTCGCTCGAGAGTCCCAAACTGCTGATCAACAGTCAGCTCGGCGATTCCGACGATCCGAATGATCTCGTGGGAAAAGGGCTCACCGACCACCCAACCTACTTCTATGAAAAATACCATGTACTCCCAAAGACCGGGCCGCTGGGATGGATCGGCGATACGCGGGGTCACGCCAAGCTCCTCATTCGCCACGCCTCCGCCACCGCCGCGGCGCACGCCTACAACATCGAGATGCTGGTGAATCCCAAATACTGGGATGCTCGCCACGCCGACATCGACGTTTGGAATGAGCTGATTGAAAATCAAACAGACTCAACCGTCCAGTTGAAATTCATCTTCGGCAGCGAGCTCGGCGCCAACAATTACGTGCGGCCGAGAGAGCATGATAAGTCTGAAGTCTATGTCGCGCCCAATCCGCCCGATCAAGCGTATAAGCAGGAAGTCGTAGATGTGCGGAACCAGATTTTGCAGACGCTGGGAGTGACCGAGACGCTCAGTCAAAACTGGATCGACCAAGAATGGAGCGTGCTTTCGCAGGGGACCGTACACCATGCCGGCGGCACGTTGCGCATGAGCGACGACGGCAGCGGCGTCGTGAACGAGGATCTGAAACTTGAGAACCTGGAACGCCTTTATTGCTGCGACGTATCGGTATTTCCCACGATTCCCGCGGCGAATCCGTCGTTGACGCTGGCCGCGCTGGCGCTGCGGCTGGCGGATACGTTGGCGGCGAAGTTGGGCCTTTGACCAGAAGAGCCGCGAAGGCGGCGACAACCGTAGCGGCCTGACTTACGGCATGGTACGCGCCACGCGAAAGCCGTCCGCTCCAGTATGACTGTAAGGCGGGTTGCGAATCTCCGCGGTTGATCCGACGCTTGTCAGGTCGTTGAGATACGTCCCTCCGCGTAGTGCGAGCACGACGCCGTCATCGACGACCGCGGATTCCCCGGACTCAGCGTCGGGTTGCTCATCACGATTTTTAAATCGATCGTGGCACCACTCCCACACGTTGCCGTTCATATCAAACAGGCCGAAATCATTGGGTCGAGCCGTACCGATGGGACGAGTGCGCATTCCCGAATTGGCTGCGTACCATGCATAGCGATCGAGCAGCTCCGCCGCGTCGCCCATCGACCAACGCGTGACGCTGCCTGCCCGGCATGCGAATTCCCACTCGTCCACCGTCGGCAGTCGATAGCCGATCAAATCGAGCGAGTCAGGCTTCACTTTCATGCCGGCCGCGTACTCGCCGTGGTCGTTTGGCGAATAGCACCATTGATTTGGATCAACGCCTTCGCGCTCGCTCAGCCAATTGCAGTACGCAGCCGCGTCGAACCACGTCACCTCGTTGACGGGGCACTCCTCGGTTTGGGCCGACTGTTTGTCCGCCACGTGCTCCTTGCGGAACCGTTGGAACTCGCGCACGGTGATCTCGCGAGATGAAATCGCGAAGGTTCGATCGATGCGCGGCGTCCGCGACCCGTCGACGCCGCCGGTCGAAGCGGCGCCTTGTGGCGTTAGGAGGACCATCGTCTGAAGTTCACGAGTGACGTACCACAGTCGCGGGCCATCAATAGAACCCGTGGCCAGTCGTTCATCGATGGCTCGCAGCGCTGGCATTTGGCCGAGCGTTTGAAGCAACCACCCTGCGGCGGCATGGATTCCGGAATCTGCATCGTCGCCGTAAACGCTCAGCAGCTGGCGAACGAGCTGTTGCAGCTGCTCCGCGGAAAATCGTTCCGGCCCAAATTCGCCGAGCGCTAAGATGATCGCACTCATTACGGACGCGTCCTGTTCATGGCCCGCGCCAAGTCGCACGACAAGCGGGCGAGGCGCGCCGCAGGCGCCGAGCCGTTCGATCAAGTAGCTTCGCAACGTGGGATCGGGCGCCACCCGCAATAACGTCCAGGTCTCGTCCCAACGTCCGGCGCTTGCCAAGGCGGCCGCCGCAGTGGCTCGACGTCGCGCCACTGAGACAGCGGCCTCTTGTCCGCCGGCTGGCGTCTCGTTCAGCACCGCCTGCAGCGGCGCAAACCCGTTCGATACGCTCGCGGCAAATGCCGCGTAAAGCTCTGCCATTGTCCGCCGGTCATTCAATTCGCGGCTGTCGGCCGCCAGATTTGCCAGCGCCGGCAGGAGCGTGCCCGCCACCGGCCGCAGGCCATCGGCCCAGTCTCTGAGCAAGAACGGGCTTTCAAAAGCTAGTCGTCGAGCCATGTCCGCGCTCACGCGCGACCATCGCTCGTCGGTCGGATCGTACGCCGCCAGAAAACAGGCCGCTCGCAGCCGCTGCTCCGGATTCGCCCGCCGATCATCGAGGATCGACCACATCTGGCCGCGAAGCGCTTGAGAATAAGGCTGAAGAGCCGACGTTATGGCCGCGACTTCCTGCGGCGCCCCGACAAGCAGCCGTTGCGAAAGATAGTCCACTTGCTCGGCGTCAGTCGGCAACAGGCCAAGACTGGTGTGCAGCGTTTTTTGCTGATTGCCGCTCGCCAGCGCGGCGGCGCGTTCACGTTGGAGCGGTCCGACGACCCAGCGGCGGTAAGGAGCCATGCTCTCCACAATGGCCGGCGCATCGACAGTTTGGGCGTGCAGCAAATTGTCAACCAGCGACTGCCCACGCATGCGTCCAAACGCATCCCACATAAGCCCCAAGAGGACGCCGCCACAAGCGAGAAGCAGAGCACTTTTGGCGGCGACCGACCGGCCGGCGCAACGCATCATTGTTCGCTCCGGCGCCGTCCAATTCCTGTGCCGCGTTAAGAGCACCGCGTTGATCCACTCCCAGAAGCTCGGCAGCCGGCGCCCTTCAGGCCGGGCATTCCAGTAGGCCGAGCGATCCTTCAGCCGTAACTCAGCGCGCCCGCGACGCGTCGCCTTTTGCTTTCGTGTTAGCCATTCGACCAGCGACGGCACAAGATAGTCGTGCGTCAGTTGATAGTACTTGCCATCGGCCATTCCGGCGGTCGGCGGCGAATCGTCTGCGCTACCGAGTTCAGTGGGCGTAATCAACCGCAGCTCGCCGTCGAGAATGTTCAGCAGGACGTCAAAATCGCGCGGCCGCTCCGCGTACCCGGAGGCCTCGAGAAGTTGCTGGTCCGAGCGCATGTGGCCTTTGATGTCTGCGCCCGTTTCGGGCAACAGCGCGCGGAGCACGGCTTGAGCGGCTTTCTGATGCCGGCGATGTCCCGCTGGAGCATGGGAGGAGTTGAAGGTCTCCTCAAGAAAGGTGACGCCCACGCCTGAGGCGCCGCCCACCGCCTTCAGCGACGCCGGCGTCCAGGCTCTTCCCTTAAACATTTCGGCGAACAGCGCCAGCCGCACCGGGATGATCTTGCCCTCTTGCATCAAGCTCGCCACGGCCTGATCCAAAAACGCGTCTTGCTCGCCGGAAAGCTTCCCGTCGTTGGCGAGCAATCCGTAAGCATGTCCAAAGGCGGCGAGCACTTTACGCGCATGAATCGAGTCGAACAAATCGACCAGCGCGGCATTTCGGCCTTCAAGGATTTCCACTTCCAGCGACTTCATGAAGCGGCTGACCGCCAGCCAGAAGTCGTCACGCACCATGATCAGACAACGAACCAGCTCTCCGTCGCATTGGCGAAGCGCGCGTACTAGCTCAGCGTTCTCATCATTCTGATGTGCGTGGAGCCACTGCTCGAATTGGTCCAGGATCAGAAGCACCTTCTGTCCCGAAGCCAGGAACTCCCCGCGCCGCAGCGCGGATAGCGACTCGGTCAGGTTGAGTTCTGCGGGCAGCTCCGGCAGTTGCGACCGCAAAAGCCGCAGCAGCCGGCGCTCGGTTTCCTCAGAGGTCGCTTCGAGGTAAACGCTCACGACGGATGTTGACAACCGCGGCAGCAACCCCGCCTTCACCAGCGAAGATTTGCCGCAGCCTGAGGGTCCATAGATGAGCCCGATGGCAAACGCTGCATCGCCGTCGGACTCGATACGCGTTTTCCAAAAGCGTAGACTTTCAGGCAGCCCTTCACGATCGCGCGCGCCCGGCAACAACTCGAGGAAAAACTCCGAATCGCTCCGGTCAAATGAACGCAGTCCCTTTGGAACAACGGGAACGGCGAGCTTCTCGGAAGGCGGGACCGCCAGTGGCGGCGGCGTCATCGCAGAAATAGGCGGCGTTGCCGCAATATCAACGCTCGAAAGATTCCTCATCTTCGAAGGCGCCGACAAATCGGCCGTCGCCAGGAAGTGGCGCAGATCGGCGGCCATCTCTTTGGCCGTCGAGTACCGCTCGGTGGCCCGCTTGGCCATGGCCTTCAGGCAGATTCGCTCCAGCTCCGGCGGAATCTCATCGTCGATTTGCCGGCATGGCCTTGGTTCGGTTCTGGCGATCAGTCTGAGCAGCTCCTTGACCGACTCAGCTCGAAAGGGCTTGACGCCCGTCAGCAACTCGTAGAACACGACGCCGAGGCTGAATACGTCTGACCGGCCGTCGATGCGGTGGCCCTCGCCGCGCGCCTGCTCCGGGCTCATATAGCTTGGCGTGCCGACGTAACGCGGCCCCTTGCCGATGTTCTCGTCGCGCAGAGCCAGCCCGAAGTCCACGATATACGGCCGCCCGTCGGCGCCAACGAGGATGTTGCCCGTCTTGATGTCGCGATGTACCAGCCCCTGCTTATGCGCATGGTGCAATGCTTCGGCGACCGTGGCCACAAGTTCAGCCGAATCAACAGGCGACAGCTTCGAGCAACGAGTCAGCGTGGAAAGGACGGCGCCTTCAATGTATTTCGACACGATAAAGCACGGACACTCCGGCGTGCTTCCCACGTCATGTACCGGCACAATGTTCGGATGATCCAACCGGGCGACAGCTCGTGCTTCGTCGAGATACGCCTCGGCCTCCTCCGGCCGGAAGACAAGCCGCGCGTGCGGCACCTTGATCGCCACCAGCCGAGCCAATTGCTCGTCATACGCAAGATAGACGGCGCCGAAGCCGCCCTGCCCAAGCGTCCGTTCGACGCGATACCGTCCAATCTGCTTCAGCGGCGGCGATAGGGCGAGCTCCGGCGGCAGCTCGGCCGGCGTTGACGAGCCGTCCATGCCAAAGACCTGCGTCGCACTCAGCGGGTCGAACGCCTGATGTCCAGTCCCGGCCATGTAGAACGGTCCCGAGCAAAGTGAGAAGAGCTGCGCCCCATGCGGAAATGGCTGCCATTGTACCACAACTCGCGACCGGGAATGGCAGTTGCCGCCGTTACCGCCAGGGCCAATCAGTAAATTAAGATGGGGTGCCATGGCCACGGAGGTCCTCCGACGTGGCCATGCGGATTCCGGGCTCTTCATGCCCACGCAGACGTGGGCATGGCGCCCCAATTTGAAAAACTGATTGGCCCTGCCGTTACCGCAGGCGGCATTCCGTTGACCGGACGGTCGCCGCTCTGGAGCCTGCCAGAGACACCTCGGCTCGGGGAGAACGGCTGCACTGGCGGCCGTTTGACACTATAAAGAAGTCACCTGCGTATTTGGCCACCGAGCACTTGGTGGGAGAAGGCGCCATGGCTAATCGTCTGAACTCTCTTCGGTTTCTACTGTCGGTTGCGTGTCTCATGCTCTTCGCCGCCGCCGCGCGGGCCGACGAGCAGAACAGGGACGGCGCGTTGAATGTGCGCGCGCTGACTGCGTCCGCGAAGCCGCAGCCCGGCGCCGTCGCCCAGCTTTTCAGCATGGACAACGATTGGCGCTATTGGAAGAAACTGGGCGACAGCCGGCGTTTCGACAGTCGCGGGCAAGTGACGTTCAGCTCGCTGCCGACCGATCATGGCTACATGGTGCGGGCGACGGATGCGAGCGGACTTGTTGGCTATAAACAAGTCTCGCTGATGGCGAGCAGCCCACAGCAAGCGGTCGATGTGGTTCTCGACCGGCCGGTGAAGACTCGCGTTCGCGTGCAGGATGAAGCGGGAAAACCCGTCGCCGGCGCGCGCGTTTGGGAAGCCAACTACACGGGAGCCAACGGGGCGCTGTCGATCGATGCGCCGGCCTTTGAGGAGCTTGATTTACCGATCGTTGAGTCCAACAAAAATGGCGAATTGAATCTATCCGCGTTGCCGCCTGGAAGAGTGACGGTTCGCCTTGTTCACAACGAGTTGGCGCCTGTCCTTCTGCAAGACTTGAACGTGGGCGGCGGCGACGCTCCGCCCGTGGTCATGCACCGCGGCGTGAAGCTCAAGCTGAAGCTTGAACAAGCAAGCGGAATGCCGGTGGACGTCGTGAACATCGACATCAGGCATCAGCCCTTTGAACATGACTCGACGCTAATTGGCGCCATGCGGTTGAGCGGTGCCGGTCAGCCGACCGTGGTTGTCGCGCCTGGAAAATATGGCTTGGTCCGCGTTACCCATCCTGCCTACGCGGTGACGCCGCTCTACACCAGCCTTCCCGGACACACGATGGCCGACGAGCTGGAACGCATTGAGGTCAAAAATGACCAAGAAGTAGTCTTCCACTTGATGCCCAAGGTAAGAGTGCATGGCCGAGTCGTAAAAAAAGAGACGGGCGAACCGGTCCCCGAACAATACGTGCGCGGGAGCCTGCAGACGCCGCGAGACGCCGTCCCCATGAACCGGTTTACCGATGCCTGGTCGTTCATCGATGGCGCGGAGACCGACAAAAACGGCCGCTACGAGCTATCGCTGGCGGGCGGCAAGGCGCGTGTGTCGTTCCGTGGTCAAGGCTTGCTGGCCGAGCCCGATCACTTTGACATCCAAATTGCGGCTGGCGGCTCGACAACCGTGCCGGACTTCGTCGTGCGCCCCATGCCGAAAGTGCGCGGGGTGGTGCTCGATGAACATGGCAAGCCGCTGCCGAACGCCGTAGTACGGTTCAGCAGTTCGAGGCTGGCCTATGACGTGCTGCCGGTGGCCACCGACCAACAGGGCCGATTCGAATTGGCTCTGCTCTGGATACCTGAAGATTTTCAAACGCATAGGTCGCTGCCGCAACAGCGAGTGTTGGCTTATGATCCGCTCCGGCCTTTCTGTGCTGAGGTGGAAGTCAATTTGAATGAGGCGGACACGCTCGCCGATATCCGGCTGCAACTTCAGCCACAAAAAAAAGATCTGCTTGCCAACCAATTCGCGCACGAGTTTTCTCCGTGGGAGCGAGGCGTCGTGCCGGAAGATCAGCGCGAGCACTTAACGTCGATTTCGCTCTGGGACAAAGCCGCTCCGGAGCTCGACGGCGCCGAGTGGCTTAACACCGACGGCCAGCGAAAATCGCTCGCCGACTTCCGCGGCAAGTACGTGCTGCTGCAATTCTGGACCACGTGGTGCGGCCCCTGCCACGCCGACATGCCGATGGTCAAACTGCTCAACGAGCTTTACGGTGCAGATCGCCTTGTTGTCATCGGCGTCCACGACAACTCGATGCCGCTGGCGGCCATCAAGCAGGACGTCCAGAAGCAACAACTGACGTATCCGATCGTCGTCGATCATAACGACGGCCGCATTATCCGTGAGTACAAGCAACATGGCATCGAAGGCTATCCGAGCTATGTTCTGATCGGGCCGGACGGACGCGTGGTGAAGGACGACTCGACCATCCCGGGGCCAACGCTGCGAAGCTTCAAGATCGAGATCGTTCGCCAGTTGCTGATGAACGGCGACTAGAATGGCTAGTCGAATCCCGGCTCGCCAAGACCAGGCAATGCGGATTTCAGCGTCACGTCGAGACACGTCCACGAAGCTTAGTGCACGCTGGAAGAGACGGGGAGGCTTACCGAACTGCGACCAGCTTGCATTTTGGATGCGCCCCAGAACAGTCAGGCGTACC
>JAICUM010000657.1 GCA_025935855.1 Pirellulales bacterium
CATCGCGCTGGCCGTTGAGCTGCGTCGCTACCGGCCGCGGCTGGTGCTCGGCTTCGGCGAGAAGACGCCGATGGCCTCGCCGGACCATTGGCAGGCGATGCAAATCACCGACGCGGCGATCTTTTACGCGCGGCTGACGAAGTGGGATGAGCAATTCGAGCACTTGCCGCCGCATCGCATCGATGCGCAGCTCTACTTCACGTTGGCGTTTTACTCGGCGGCGCCGCTGATGGGCGCCGGGTCGATCATCTCGGACATTTCGAGCACGCTGGCCAAAAAAATGGCCGCGGTGCGCTGCTACGCCACGCAGTTTCCGGCGGAGAAACAGCATGTGTTCGAGCGGGTGGACGCTTGGGCCTGCCATCTGGGCCAGATTGCCGGGTTCACGGCCGGCGAGCTGCTCGTCAGCCCGCGCACGCTTGGCACGCGGGACCTGATGGGCGCCATCTTCGGCGACGTCGTCGTCTCGCCGCCGTCGGACGCGCCCATCTAAAAGGCGGCGGTAGTTTTGTCCTTTTTGGGATGTGGGCCTCGATGAAAATCGGGGGGGCGCCGTCCCAAAACCTTGGCGCGGCCGCCGCTCGTCGTTGGCCGACAAGTAGTTGCGCCGCGGGAGTTTTGGGATGGTTGCCATTTGACCAGGAACTTAAGGGGAACCGCTCGAACAATTCGGCTAAACCGCAAGCGGGCGCTGAATACCGTACGCATTGCTGCACACTTCCAGTTGACGGACACTTCGTCGCCAACCGGCGGTATCCATACGCATGTACACTATCAGAAGCCGCGGCCAAAAACAATATCTCGCGTTCCATCTATTTGAGCCACCACACGGACGCTGCTAGGCGCTATTCTGTTGCTTCATCAGGTCGCGAATCTCACGCAACAGCCGAACATCCTCCGGCACAGGCGCGGAGCCCAAATCCAAATTGAGCCGATTGATCGCCCGGACAAGCAGAAACATCACGATGGCGACGATTAAAAACTGAATGATCGATTGTCCGACAGCGCCCAGGCCGATTTCCGCCTGCTTTTGCGCGCCAATCACAGGCGGCAAATGAATCGAAAATCCTGAAACGTCCGTGTTGCCGGTGAAGTATGCCGTGATCGGCGTAAAGACTTTCTCGACTAGCGCGTTCACGATGTTGGTGAAATTGGCGCCTAACACGATACCCACTGCCATGTCGATGACGTTGCCGCGCATGGCGAACTTTTTGAACTCGGAAAAGAATCCCATTGGACTTCTCCTGAATGGAAGGAGGAGGTGAAGAACGAGATTGAATCTCAACGGCCGCAACCGCTTCGTAAGATATCAAGCAACCTTGCGACGTCGGGCGCCAATGAGGCTTCAACGGTCAGCGCTTTTCCGGTCGTCGGATGAGCAAAACTCAGCCTATAGGCGTGCAGGGCCTGCCGCGCGAGCAGCACTTCGTCGTCCGGCACGCCCGGCGCTAGTTGCTTTTGCCGGGTGATGGCGCGCAGCTCGCCGGCGGTGATGCGGGAGCGGCTGCCGTACTGCTTGTCGCAGAGCACGGGACAGCGAATGTAAGCCAAATGCAGGCGGATTTGATGCGTGCGGCCGGTCTTGGGGTGAGCGCGCATGAGCGCGAATCCTCGGAAGCGCTCGACGACTTCGAAAAAGGTTTCCGCTGGCCGGCTGTCGGGGTGATCGGCGCGGAGCGACATCCGTTCGCGGTGCGTTGGATGCGGGCCGATCGGCATGTTTACCCGGTCGGCGTCGCGATCGGGGCGGCCGGAGACAATGGCCAGGTATTCCTTCTTTACCATGCGGTTGTGGAACTGTTCGGCGAGCGACTGGTGCACCGCGTCGGTCTTGGCGACGACGATGACGCCGCTGGTGTCGCGATCGAGGCGATGAACGATGCCCGGCCGCACGGCTCCGCCGACGCCGCTGAGCTGCGTGAACCGATGCACCAGGGCGCCGGCGAGCGTGCCGGCCCAATGGCCCTTCGCCGGGTGTACCACCATGCCGGCCGGCTTGTTCACGACGACGATCGCGTCGTCCTCATAGAGGACGTCCAGCGGGATCGGCTCGGGCTGGGGCGTTTCGACGGCGGCGGGCACGTCCAGCTCGATCCGCTCCGCGATAGTGAGCCGATAGGACGCCTTTTGCTGTTCGCCGTTGACGGTTGCCAATCCGCTGTCGATGGCCCGGCGGATGCGTGAGCGGCTCACAGACTTGGCGGACGCGGCTAAGAACGTGTCGAGCCGCTGCCCTACCCCGCCCTCATCGACGGCGAAGGAAAAGTGCTCAACGCCTGACGCCAGTTCGGCTGCGGCCGGCGCGAGCTCATCGTCGCCGGTCCACTGGCCGCCGTCGTCGTCCGCGGCCGCGCTCATTTGGCCGCGGGCGCTGCTGGAGTGCTGGCCGGTGCTTCGGCGGGCTTCTCGGCAGGCTTCTCAGGCGGAGCTGCCGGTGATGCAGCGGCCTGATCAGCAGCCTTCGGCTGGTCCGTGGCTGGTGCGGCAGCGCCGCTTGAGGTCTTCGCGTCGCCAGCGGCCGGCTTGGAGTCGGTGGCGGC
>JAICUM010000805.1 GCA_025935855.1 Pirellulales bacterium
AGGCCCAGGCCCTTTACGTTGTTGCACAGCACGACCGCGGTGTCGGGGTCCTCGCTCATGCAGCCGATTTCGGTGCGCATCGCGACCTGGCAGCCGTCGAGCGACGCGATGCGCACCAGCTCGCGAAGCCGTTCGATCTCTTCGTTGAAGGGCGTGCCGCGCTCGGCGGCCGGAACCACCAGCGGCACGACGCGCAGCGCCTTGGCCAGCTTGCAGCACGCGGCGAACTGGGCGTAATAGGCGTCCTTTGGGCCGGAGGGTTCAACCGTCAGCGCGGCGATGGTCAGCCGGTGCGTGTCGCGGAAGGCTTCGAACGCATGGTCGAGACTTTCGGCCACCTGCGACGGTTTGTACCAGGCGCGGCCGGTTTCGCGCAGCGGCAATTCGACGGCGGTGAACTCCAGATCGACCAGCGTCGGTAGGACTTCGTCCTTCGGAAGATCGGGGAAACAATCCGTTGTCGCGCAAACAAACACGCTGGCGGCTCCTGCGGCGGGGAAAGCGAGGCGAACTTTGCGGCCCCGCGGAGATATGGCGTTACTGTAGCCGCTTTCGCGCTGGCGTGGCAATGGCCGCTGGTACCCGTGGGTTTATGCGGCCTCTACAATGAAAGATTCCATAAAACTGTCCGGGGTTGCTTGCCGTGCGGTTGCTCACGCTTTGAAGGAGATTTTCTCGCCATGTCCACCGTTCCCCCGAATGAAATCCAGGTCGTCCGTCAGCCGACGCCTACGACCCAGGTGGTTATCCAGCAGCCATCCGCGTTTGGCCGCTACGGCCGGTTCCTGCTGTTTCTGCTCGTAATCGCGGTGATCGTAATCATCGGCCAGCATGCTAGCTACAAGGAGTATTTCAGCCCGGCCGACCAGCCGACGGAGAAGTACCACTCGCTGAGCAAAACGGCCACGGACAAGGTGGCGATCATCAAGATCGAAGGAACGATCATGAACGCCGAGGGGTACATCAAGAAGCAAATCGACCGCGTGCGCCAAGACAAAAACGTGAAGGCGGTCGTGCTGCGAATCGATTCCCCCGGCGGCACCGTGACAGCCAGCGACTACCTTTACCATCAACTACGCAAGCTGGCGACCGAGGACCGCGGCACGAAAGAAGAGGAGTTTCCGATCGTCGTCAGCATGGGCGGCATGTGCGCCAGCGGCGGCTATTACCTGGCCATGTCGGCCGGCGGGCGGGACGACGTGATCTTCGCCGAGCCTTCAACGTGGACCGGTTCGATCGGCGTGGTGATCCCGCACTACGACGTGTCGGACTTACTAGCGAATTGGAACATCAAGGACGACTCGATCGTCAGCGACAAGTTCAAGCTGATGGGCAGCCCCACGCGGCAGCTTTCGCCGGAGGAAAAGAAAGAGGAGCGGAAGCTTCTCCAGGAGCTCGTGGATTTAAGCTTCGCGCGGTTCAAGGAAGTAGTGCTCGGCGGCCGGCCGAAGCTCAAGGACGATGAAAAGTCGCTGAAGACCGTGACCACGGGACGGATTTTTACCGCGGGGCAGGCGAAGGATTTGAAACTGGTGGACGAGATCGGCTTTTTGGACGACGCGATCGCCAGGGCAGTGAAGCTGGCCGGCGGGGATGAGAAATCGATGCGCTGCGTAAAGTACGAGGAGCCGCCAGGAGCATTGAAG
>JAICUM010000428.1 GCA_025935855.1 Pirellulales bacterium
CGTACCAGGTGGCGTCCACGCTGCGGCTGTGCGTCGCCCAGCGGCTGATCCGCCGGCTATGCCAGAAGTGCCGCACGCCGCGGGCCCTGACCGCCGCCGAAGCGAAAGTCGCCGGCCGCCCGCACCTCGCCGGCGCCATGATCTACGAGCCCGGCCGCTGCGACGCGTGCAAGGAGCGCGGCTTCCGCGGCCGCGTCGGCATCTTCGAGATGCTGCCGATCGAGGAAGAGCTCGCCGACAAAATCATGGGCGGCTGCGACGAGCTCGACATTCTCCGCTACATGTCCGAGAAGAAAATCGCCCGATTGTGGGACGACGCCGTCGACAAAGTCCTCGCCGGCCAAACCACCTTCGCCGAAATCGCGTCCGTCCCCAGGTAGCGGCGGTTTTCAACCACCGTGTTGTGTGCGGGAGGGCGAGGCTCCTGCCGAGCCGTGAAGCGGGTACACGCTTCCAATCACCCCTCCCGAACCCTCCCCATCAAGGGGAGGGAACCAGAAGGTCTAGCTGTCGTGAATCATCCAAACAACCACCAAACAATCAGCCCCACCACTGGCGGAATGGCCGTCGACGCGGCAATGATCGCCGGCGACTTATTAATCTGCCGCTCCCATTCCCGCCGGCTGCTCTGCACTTGCCGCAGCTCCTTCACCGCCTCTTGCGCTTGCTGCGCCACGCGATCGAAGTCTCGCAACTCCCGCCGCAGCTCGTCGCCGGCTGCTTGGGCGATTGATTCCAACTGCGTCGCGGCAATGAGAATCCGCCGCGACTGTCCCACCTTGAACCGGTGTACCGCCGTCTTGCCTCCCACGTCGCGGTCCTTGATTCCCACGCCAAACTCCGGCCGGAATACAAACGCCTGCTCGATATTCCGCCGCCACGCCATCAGCTCCAGCGCCATCTCCGGCGAAAGCATCGGCACGCCCAGCAGCTTCATCGAATCGATGTCCGCCGCGCTCTCGATGCCGTACGACTGCAGCACCGACGCCGTCGAAGCATCCAGCCCACGGATCCGCCCCACATGGTCCTGCAGCATGTGCTGCGCAAGATACCGATTCTTCTGTTGCACGTGATGCAGCGCCAAGATGTCCTTGAGGTGCTTATCCGCGTCGCGGTAATTCTTCTGTTCTGTCCGCAACTCCTCGATTCCCTTCTCAAAGTTCTTTGTCCGCTGCTGGTGAGCGTGCGTCATGGCCTGAGCCCGGCGGAATAGGTGCCGCTGCAAGTCGCCCAGCCGCTTGAGCGTTTCACTAGTCCGCTTGCGCCGCGCCTTGCCTTCTCCGCTGAAGAACAGCAAGCCGCCGCCGGCCAGCGACAACGCCGTCCCCGCCAAGAGCAGCCACGGCGAATACGCGGCCGCCAGACAGCACGCCGCCGCGAGCACCAGCAGCCCCACGCCGGCGTCCGGTGCGGCCAGCGGCGGCATCTTGCCGAGCCGTTTAGGCCTGAGCGCCTGCGGAATCTTCAGCTCGTCGGCGTCCAGCTCCGGAAATACGGGAATCACCAGCCGCTTGAGCCGCGCGTCGAGATGATTCAGCCGCTCGTTCGACACCATCGACGTGGACGCGTCCGCCAGAAAGAACGCCGGTCCGCCCTCGTCTTCAATCCGGCACCAAGGGCACTGCCGCAACCGGCTGTAGTAAATGTGCGTCGGATCGAACGAGCACGTGGCCCGCTGGCGGATCAGCTCATCCAGCCGCTTCGCCCATTGCTCCGCGGTAGGCCGACCGCTGTCGGCGCTGGCCGGGCGGAAGGCGCCTTCGAACAGCTCGCCGATCCCCGGCGGCAAGTCGTCCAACACCAGCGACGCCGGCGGCGGCTCCATCAGCGTGGCCTTTTTATCCCGCGAGAAGGCGAACCGGCCTTCGGCGATCGCCCGCTCGATCGTCATTTCACCCGCCCCGAAATACCGCCCCGCGAACGGATGCCGGCCCACGAACAGCAGATGAAAAATCAGCACCGCCAGGCCGAACCTGTCGTGGTTCGGATCGCGGAGCACTTCCCGCAGCTTCTTGTTCTGTAGCTCCGGCGGCGTAAAGTGCGGCGTCCCCACGGGGCAGTTGAACACCCGGTCGCCGCACTTGATCTGAAACGAATCGCAATCGATGAACCGCACACACATCTGCTGATCCACCAGCAGATTTCCTTGGTTCACGTCCCCCACGACAATGCCCGCCGCGTGCATCGTGTCGAAGGCGGCCGCTACATTGCGGGCCGCCAGTACCAGGTGATGCCACCGCGCGTCAGGAAAGAATCGACGCCGATTCGCCGTGCCGTACAAGTCGTGCATGTGCAGCGCATTGGCGAACTTCGGCAGCACGATGCCGCATGGCTCGTGGCGGTGCGGGTTGAGCAGCAGCGAATGCGGCCAAGCCGCGATGCGATCGATGTCGGCGTTTCGACAGGCGATCATCGCCTCGAGCTTCTCCAGGTCGTGCCGCGGGATCGGCGTTTGATGATAAACCTTCGCCGCCAGCGCCGGTTGTCCATGCACGGCAAAGACGGACCCTTCACCGCCTTTGCCGATGAGTTGCTCCAGCCGCAGCGCCTGCCCGCTGGAGTCGGTCATTTCGATGAGCGTCTCACCCCCCGGCGGCGAGCCGGCAGGCGAGGATGAGGGTTTTGTCGTCATCCGTTTTATGCTGAATGGACTCGGAATCTAAAAAGCGGCCCAGGTCGCGGGTCAGCGCTTCGACGTCGGTCGCCGCGCGGACGGCCGTGAACAAGGGATTGAAAAACGGTATATGGGCAGTGAACGAGTCGAACCGCAGGGCCAGCCGCTCGATGCCGTCAGTCAACACCGCGATGTCGGAAAAGCCGCCGTTCACCTGGCATGTCTGAATCTGTTCGCGGTAGTCAACCGAGGTGAGGAAATTGGTGGTGTTGATATACTCGCCGGACTGCGGCCAGAACACCACGCCGCACACGCCGCCGCGGCAGGCGACGATCGCGCCGTCGCCAATCTGAACGAATACCGACCGCGTCTCCGACACGATCGCCGCGCATAGCGTGCAGGCAAAGTCACGCATGAACCCGCCCGCGGTTTCCGCTAGTTCAGAGACCGCACGCCGTGCCGCGTCGCACCACTCGAGCGCTAACTGAGACGTCAAATTGTCAAACGAGCCTTGCAATTCATGGTAAGCCGCGGCGCTTTCCACGATCGACTGGCAAACAAGCCGCGAACCGCGATCGCTATGCCGCGCGGACCCGGCGCCGTCGGCCGCACACGCCACCAGGGCGCTCCGCTCCTCGGATCCAAACGCGCGCACCAGGCACGAGTCTTGGCACGGTTCGCTTGCCACACGGTGATGCGCGCCCTGCACGCTTTGAGCAGCGAATCGCCACATGCCGCGCGTCCTAGACCGACGCCCAGCCAGTCGGGCCTGAAGTCGGATCGGTTAAAGGCACTTCATCGCCGGGCGTCGAGCGCGACACGGCCTGCTGCGAGTTGGAAAGCCAGCTAAACAGCTCGCGGAACTTTGTTCCCAACAGCCACAGCGGCTTACGAACGCTGATCTGATGCAGGATTTCCATATTCGCCCCCTCGACGCCGACGGCGAAGAAGCTGAACGCCTTCTGCGCCTCGCCGTTTTTTACCCGCGAGACGATTGGCTTCCAGTGATCGTTCGGCTCGCCATCGGTGATCATGAAAATCCAGGGGCGATAGTAAGCGATGCCGTGCTCGCGATAACTCTTCTTTCGCTCCTCGACCATGTCGATGGCCGTGTTGATGGCCTCGCCCATCGGCGTGCCGCCGATAACGTCAAGCCGCGGCGGATTAAAGTGATCCGCCGTGACGAACTCCACCAGCCGCGTCACCCGACCCCCGAAGGTGACAATCGCCACTTCCACGCGCTTGGACGCCAGGGGATCGGCCAGCAACTCATCCCGGTACGATTGCAGGCCCTTGTTCAGCTCGTCGATCCGCGGTCCGTGCATGGACGTCGACGTATCGACTAGCAGCACGCAGGGCACGCGGGGTTCGGGATTCTCGGCAAACTCGACCGCCCGGAACGAGTTTTCAAGTGGGATTTGCTCCATGGTGCGACCCGGCCAGGCTGTGGTGGAAAAGTCAGGAACAACGAGACAAATGGAAAAGCATCGCCAGCCAAGACTTTCAGTATGGTGCGAACAGCGCCGAACTTCAAGTTTGGGCTTCCCTATCCAACCGCACCAGGTAACGCGATAATTCGCGATCTGCCGAGACAATTCACATCAAGCACGCGCGGTATTCGGCGTCGAGGGCGTTGGATGAGGATCATATTAACCACGGTGGGTTTGCTGACGGCATCGAATGTCTTCATGACATTCGCCTGGTATGCGCATTTGAAGAATCTTTCGCAGAAGCCGTGGATCCTCGCGGCGCTGGCCAGCTGGGGCATCGCGCTGTTTGAATACCTGCTGCAGGTTCCGGCCAACCGCATCGGCTACACCAGCCTGTCGCTGCCGCAGCTGAAGATCCTGCAGGAGATCATCACGCTGTCGGTGTTCGCGCC
>JAICUM010000812.1 GCA_025935855.1 Pirellulales bacterium
AGCGACCATCGCTCCGACGGATCAGCAGCCTTTGGAGGACGGCACGCCCCAAGGCAACCCGGCGCCGGTGACGAACGTTCTCTGGAGCACTGCGGGAGGCGCCTATGACGTTCAGGGCGTCGGTAACTCGGCGACCATTCGAGCGGACTTCGCGGGAACCGGCCAGACCGTCACCGTGACGGCGACGGCTGTGGACGGGTCGACTGTGACGCAAACCAAAAGCCTGCCCGATGTCGCGGCTCCGGTGGTTCCTGTCGCGGTCGCGCTCAACCTGACTGTTGTGCCGGCGTAGTTGACACCGTACGAGCGCACTAAGGCTTGGAGGCTGGCGAATCCTGACGGCCGCCGGCGGGAATACCAAGCGCGCAAAGCGCGCGCAGCCGCCGACCCGGATTATGCGGCTCGCCAAAAAGCGATTCACAAGCGCGCGGCGCTTAGGTACCGCGCGGCTCATGGAGATGAGCTAAGACCAGTGGAAGCCCATCAGGCCCGCATTAAGCGGGCTGCGGACCCCGATGGGCAAAAAGACCGATACGCCCGTTGGCGCGCCAAGAGAGAGGCTGCGCTGGCAGCAACGGCTGGTCGCCCGCGGGCATCTTCTTGCGATATTTGTGCTGAGGTGGGGAAGACGGTTTTTGATCATTGTCATACCCGCGGGCATTTCCGCGGCTGGTTGTGCGACCGCTGCAATAGGACATTAGGGCAAGTTAAGGATTCGCCCGGTTTGCTGCGCAAAATGATCCGTTACTTGGAGACTAGCGATGGCGAAACTATCGGCGGCGTCGAGAAACGCGCTGCCTAACTCGGTTTTTGCGGGGCCTCACAGATCGTATCCTGTGGACACCAAGAGCCGCGCTGCGAACGCCAAGGCACGCGCGACCCAACAGGTCAATGCCGGCCTGTTGTCGCCCGCGGCCGCGGCGAAGATCAAAGCCAAGGCCAATCGCAAGCTCGGCCAGTGATCGACGTGCGATGCGATCTCCATACCGAGCGGGACAAACCCGGCTGGTGGATCGCCGTCGACGATAGTTTCGTGGTCAAGTGCGATCAGTGTCTCAACGCGGCGACACACATTCGAGTACCTGTAGATGCCATTCCAGCCGGGCCAGAGCGGTAATCCCGGGGGTCGTCCCAAGGGTGAGGCGAAGATCAGGGACGCCGCTCGCCAGCATAGTGAGCATGCGCTACAGGTTCTGGTCGACGCCTTGAGCGACGAAGATCGTAGGATTCAGATCAAGGCGGCTGAACTTCTGCTGGATCGTGGTTGGGGTAAGGCGCCTCAAGCCATTGCTGGCCCCGATGGGGATGGTCCGGCGGAACTGCTGGTTCGATGGGCGACGTTGCCGAAGTCGTAATACCGTACGCGCCTCGGCCGCTACAGCTCAAGATACACGAAGCACTAGACGCCCATCGTTTCGGCGTCGTTGTCTGCCATCGCCGGTTTGGCAAGACCGTCCTTGGCGTCAATCATCTTGAGAAGGGCGCACTGACCTGCGAGAAAGAGCGCGGTCGGTTTGCCTACATCGCCCCGACCTACCGGCAGGCTAAAGCCGTGGCCTGGGATTACGTCAAGCACTACGCGAGACC
>JAICUM010000006.1 GCA_025935855.1 Pirellulales bacterium
CAAGCGGTTCTTCGTCGGCGGCACCACCGGCGCCGACGGCGAAGAAGTGGCCTGGGACCGCGTTCGGCTCAAGCTGCAGGAGATTATCGACCACGAGGACAAGACCAAGCCGCTGTCGGACGACGCGCTGGTCGAGGAACTGGGCAAGGCGGGCGTCACCGTCGCTCGCCGCACGGTCACGAAGTACCGCAAGGCGATGAACATCCCCAGCAGCCGCCAACGACGCGACTGGTCGCAGGTCGAAAAGTAACCGCGTATCAGATTAGTTTCTCTAACGCGAGTCTCGGAGAGACTCGTATACAGTAGCCGAGTCTCTCCGAGACTCGCGTCTAGCCGCTCAAAGCGATTCGATGTGTACCGCCCGCTTGCGGCGCTCTTTCCGCCGCACGTCGTCAATCAGCGTTGCCACGCGGCTCACGTCCTCGATGCCCACCAAGTCGAACTGCGGCGTCGATTGGTCGCTCGAAATGACGTGAATCGTGCCGACGCCGGCCAATCGCTCGATCGGCCCCTGGCGGAACTGCACGTCGTCCACGTCGATCGCCTCAATACGATCGGTGCGGCGCCAGAGAATGCCCCGCTCATGGACGAGCCGCTGATTCGTCAGCAGGTAGTGAATGCTCATCCGCCGATAGAGCAACCGCACGAGCACGATTAACCAGACGGCGGCAATAAGTAACAGCGCCATCAGCCAACCTTGCCCGCTCAGCGACGACATAGCGGCGATGATCAGCACGGCAAGCGTCATCGTCGCCGCCGCGATCCAGCTGCCGATCATCGCACGGTGAGAGAACCGGCCTTCCCAGAGAATCTGTTCCGCATCGTCTGCATCGCCGCGGACACCGGAGCCTGTCTTCGTTTTGACGCCAACGGCCTTCGGCGTCGATGGATGAAGCGTAGCGCCGCACTCCTGACAGAACGCTGCCCCAGCATCAACATCGGCTCCGCACTGCTTGCACGTCATGGAATCGCCATCCCCGTTTGGCGGCGCTCGAATTTCAACGTCGCCTCGCAACGCATTATAAGCTTGCAGTCGCTCGCGCGCAGCCTCTAGCTACATGCCTTGCGCCTTGGTTATCATGGCGACCATGAAATGTCCCTTCTGTCGCGTGGACAACGATCGAGTCATCGACTCGCGGGCCTGCCAGGACGGCTTCTCGATCCGCCGGCGCCGCGAATGCCTCTCCTGCAAGCGCCGCTACACGACCTACGAGCGGATTGAGGAAACCGCCATCAAGGTCGTGAAGAAGGACGGTTCGCGCGTCCCCTTTTCGCGCGACAAAATTCGCGGCGGCCTGGAACGGGCCTGCTGGAAACGCCCGATCAGCGACCGCGACATCGATCGCACCGTTGCCGCGATCGAGAATGACGTTTATACAACTTTTGACAATGAAATCGAAAGCCGGCGATTGGGCGAGATCGTCATGGACCATCTCCGCGACCTCGATGAAGTAGCGTTCGTGCGGTTCGCCAGCGTCTACCGGCAATTCGAGGACGCCGGCGATTTCTTCGACGAGCTGCGGCCGTTTCTCAGCGACGGCCGCAAGGCGCCGCGCTGACCGTGTTGCGGCGCCTTCGCGCCGAAACTTTTTTCTTGCGCCATAACTTTCGGTTGCCGCTACGTCGCGCTGCGAGCGATGTGCTACAATGGGCCGCCATGACGCTCACCCCCATGATGCAGCAGTATCGGGACGCCAAGCAGGCCGCTGGCGACTCGCTGCTCTTATTCCGCATGGGTGACTTTTACGAGCTGTTCTTCGAAGACGCGAAGACGGCCGCCCGTGAGCTCGGCCTCTCGCTCACGACCCGCGATAAGGGGGAAAATCCCGTTCCCATGGCCGGGTTTCCGCATCATCAGCTCGACCAGTACTTGGCGAAGATCATTGCCCGAGGTTTCCGCGCGGCAGTCTGTGAGCAGGTCGAAGACCCGCGGCACGCTAAGGGTATCGTCAAGCGAGACGTCACGCGCATCGTGAGCCGCGGCACGGTCACCGACGACGCGCTTCTGGAACCGTGCGCGGCGAATTACCTGTTGGCCTTGGCGCGTTCTGCCGGCGGCGAAGCGTGCGGCCTGGCCTGGATCGATCTCTCCACCGGGCGGTTTGAAGCGTCAACCGTCGCTGTAGAACGGCTGGGCGATGAGTTGGCACGAATCGCACCGGTCGAACTTCTCGTTCGCGAAGACGCTGAGGCACTGCCGGCCGAATGGACCGAAGGGCGCATGCTGACGCGGCGGCCGTCCTGGGCCTTCAGCCGCGAGGCAGCGGCCGAATCGCTCGCGAAGCAGTTCGGCGCGCACTCGCTCGACGGCTTCGGATTCGACGACTCCGACGGGCCCGCCATCCAAGCGGCCGGCGCGGTTCTTGATTACCTTGCCGAGACGCAGAAGTCATCGCTCGCGCACGTCGATCGCCTCCTGCCCTATCGCCGCGAAAGCCGCTTGGAAATCGACCAGGCCACCCGACGCAGCCTTGAGCTGTGCCAAACGATTCGAGACGGCCGTCGCGAAGGTTCGCTGCTGGGAGTGATGGACCAGACCGTCACGGCGATGGGCGCGCGGCTCTTGGCCCAGTGGCTCGCTGCACCGCTGACGGACGTTGAGGCCATCAACGCTCGGCTCGACGCGGTGGCCGAGCTGCACGCCGACGCCGCATTCACCGCCGATCTTCGCGAATCGCTGCGGGCGATTTACGACGTCGAGCGGCTCCTCTCCCGTGTCACCACCGGCCGGGCCACGCCGCGGGATCTGAGCTTTATCGGCCGCACCCTCCGTTCGCTTCCCAAGGTGAAGGCCAAGCTCACCGGCCGCAAAGCGGCGCGGCTGGTTAAGCTGGAAGAGCGGATTGATCTCTGCGCGGATATCCGCGGCAAGCTTGACGCCGCGCTCGCCGATGAATGCCCGCTGACGGCTCGCGACGGCGGTTTCATTCGCGCCGGCTTTCACGCGGAACTCGACCAGCAGCGCGAGCTGGCCAAGGGCGGCAAGCAGTGGATTGCCGCCTACCAGGCCGAAGCGGTGAAGCGGAGCGGCATTCCATCGCTCAGGGTTGGCTTCAACAACGTGTTTGGCTACTACCTGGAGGTGACGCACGCCCAACGCGAGAAGGTGCCGGCCGACTTCATTCGCAAGCAAACGCTGAAAAACGCCGAGCGCTACGTGACGCCGGAGCTAAAGGAACACGAGGAAAAAGTTCTCGCCGCCGAGGAGAAGTCGAAAGACTTGGAATACAACCTGTTCGTCGAGCTGCGGGAAACTGTGGCTGCCGCGGCTCGCCGGATTCAGGCGACGGCCGAGGCTTTGGCAGAGATCGACGTATTGGCCGGGCTGGCGGAACTGGCCCGCGCGCGGAACTATGTGCGGCCCACGATTGTTGCAGAGCCGGTACTCGAAATCGTCGCCGGCCGTCATCCGGTGCTGGAGGCCATCGAGGCGCCGGGGACGTTCGTGCCGAATGACCTGCGCTGCGCGTCCGCGACCGATGATTCCGAGTTTCAGGCCGCGCTCCTCTTAATCACCGGCCCGAACATGGCCGGCAAAAGCACCTACATTCGGCAGGCGGCCTTGCTGGCGGTCATGGCCCAAATGGGCAGCTTCGTCCCGGCGAAATCAGCGACCATCGGCGTCACCGACCGCGTCTTTGCCCGCATTGGCGCCAGCGACGATCTGGCCCGCGGCCGCAGCACGTTCATGGTGGAAATGACCGAGACCGCGCGAATTCTCAACACGGCCTCGCCGCGGAGCCTGGTGATCCTCGACGAAATTGGCCGCGGCACGAGCACTTACGACGGGCTGTCACTCGCCTGGGCCGTGGTCGAGTATCTGCACGATCGCATCGGCTGCCGGACGCTGTTCGCCACGCATTATCATGAACTAACGGAGCTGGCTCAGCGGCTCCCCGGCGTTGCCAATTACAACGTCGCCGTACGCGAATGGCAGGACAGCATCGTGTTCTTGCATCAAATCGTGCCCGGCGCGGCGGACAAGAGTTACGGCATCCACGTGGCCCAGCTCGCCGGCGTGCCACGCGAAGTCAACCAACGCGCGCAGCAAATCCTTGCCGACCTCGAAGGCGGGCGGCGTCAAGCCGACGCTCAATCCAGCGACAGCCACGCTCAGCCAAAGAGAAGGTCCGACGGCGGACAGACTGGAGCAGGCAACGGTCACTTCCAGCTCACGATGTTCCAGCTCGCGGATCATCCGCTGCTGGACGCGATTCGCGGTCTTGATCTGGACGGCACCTCGCCGCGCCAGGCTACCGAATTGATTGCTTCGTGGCAGGAGCAACTCGAATCTGAATCCCGGCAGACCCAACCGGCCTAACTCAATCGATGAAAATTTTCGGCCGGCTAATCGCGATCCTTCTTCTGCCGCTGCAGCTTCTTCTCGCGCCGGGTTTTGCAAATGCTGGCGGCGGACCTCAAAGCCTGGCGGTGATCGTCAATCCCAGCGATCCTGGTTCACTCGCGGTTGCCAACGCCTACATCGAACTTCGCCGCATCCCGGCGTCGAACGTCCTGTACATTCGTTGGAATGCCGAGGCGTCGCGAACCACCGCTCTGCAGTTTCGCGATCGGTTGATCAAATCGATGTTCGAGCAGCTCAAGCAGCGCAAGATCATTGGGCAGATTAACGGCGTGGCGTTTAGCACCGGCTATCCATACCTGGTCGATTGCGCGCCCTTGTTTCCGGCGCAACAATTTCCGCAGCAGGCCAAGCCGTTCGCGTCGCTGACCTCAGCGACTTACCTCTACCGGATGATTCAGGAGTCGAAGCTCGAGTTCTTCTCCTTGACTTCCAACGGTTACTTCGCGCCGGTCGTCGCGGGAAAGACGACCTCTCAAGCGTTCGCCGCCGACTTGGGTGAAGGGCAAGGCGACGCGGCGCAAAAAGTTGTCCGGCGCCCCTATCTCATGGCGGTGGCGCTGGGCGTCAGCCATGGGCGGGGCAATACGCCGGCCGAGATCATCGCTTATTTGCGGCGCGCCGCGAAAGCCGACGGCGCCAAGTATCGCGGCACGATCTACTACATGAAGAACAACGACATCCGTTCGCGGGTCCGCGATCAGGAATTCGCCGCAGCCATGAAGGAGCTATCGGAGCTCGGCGTCAAGTCAGAACTATTGCCCGGCGCCGTCCCCGCCAACAAGCGAGACGTCGCCGGCCTGACCACCGGCTCGCCGACGCTCAATCTGCGCAGCGCCGACTGCACGCTGCTTCCCGGGTCGCTGGTGGACAATCTCACAAGCGCCGCCGGGCAATTCACTATTTCGCCGGACGCACTGCATCCTCAAACTCCCGTCAGCGAATTCCTCAGACTTGGCGCGGGGGGCGCTTCGGGGATGGTCGTCGAGCCGATGGCGATTCCCGCGAAATTCCCGTCGCCGCACCTTCACGTCCACTACGCGCGCGGATGCTCGTTGGCCGAGGCGTTCTATCAATCGGTCTCGGGCCCTTTTCAACTGCTCATCGTCGGCGATCCACTGTGCCAGCCTTGGGCCGTCGCGCCGAAAGTTTCCGTCGAGGGAGCCGCGGAAGGAGCCGTGCTCGAAGATCAGGTGAAACTCACCCCGACGGCAAAGTACCCGGATGACCGCGCGGCTTCTCGGTTTGAGCTTTATGTGAACGGCTTGAGGCGCCAATCGATTGCTCCCGGCGAATCGTTCACGCTGCGAACGACCGGCATGTCGGACGGCTTCCACGAACTGCGCGTCGTGGCGATCGACGATACCCCCGTCGCTGTCGAAGGTTTGTGGATCGCGACTATTCAGGTGCGAAACGGCCGCGACGCAATCCAGCTAAGAGCGCCGGCCGGCAGCGTTCGCCTCGGCGACTCGCTGGTCCTCGAATCCACGAGCACCCGTCAGGAAGACGCGATTGTTTTTCACAATGGCCGCCGCCTTGGCGTCGTCCCCGGCGGCAGCGGGAAGCTGTTAGTCGAGACCAAGGCGCTTGGCGCCGGCCGCGTGCAACTTTGGGCGCAGCAGCCGGGGCAGCCGGCGCTACGCTCGCGGCCGCTGACGGTTGAGATTAAATGACACGGCCACGATCGCCGCGGCGACTAGGCCTTGCGCCGCGCCGGCAGGCTCCGGCACGGGCGCCGTCGCCGCGGCCGTTGCCGCACCGATAAGCTGACTCTGCCACGCGAGGAAATCAGCCCCATCGACCACGCCGTCGCGGTCGGCGTCCCCCTGAGACCGCATGGCCGTCGCCAATCCGAAGTTCGATTGCCAAACGGCTAGATCGGCGGCGTCTACGTCGCCATCGACGTCGAAATCCGCCGGCGCGGAAACCGGAACCGCCGAAACCGAGAGCAGCACTTCATTGGCAAGGTACATCAGGTCCCAATTCAACCCCGGACCAAGCTGCGGCAGCACGACAGTCGCGAATTCCTGGCTGACCAGGCTATCGGCGATCAACGCAAAGGAATTCCCGGCGGCTGGCGAGAAGCCGTTGGCCAAGAGCACTTCCAACGTGCCGTCCAGCGCAGCGCCGGCCGTAATTTGCAACTGGTCATATTGCGCCGCCGGCACGAGACCGCCAAGCTCCAGCGTGACGTGACTTTCAGCGGTCAGCGACAAGTTCCCGGCGATCGTCAATCGACCAATGGGGCCGCCAGGGGCCAACGTTCCTGGAAAGGCGAAATCGCCGACAACCGTGCCGTCGCCGCTGAGCGTTGCTGTGCTTGTGAAGCTGGCCCCCTCGGCGACCAGCAGCTGCGCGCCGTCATCAACGCGGAACTCGCCGGCAAGTTGCCCGGAGCTTCCAGCCTCGAGTGTGCCTCCTTCCACATGCGATAGGCCGGTCGAGGCATACTCGCTAAGCAGTTGGATCGCGCCGCCGCCCGACTTCACAATGCCGCCGGCGCCCATCGAAACGTCGCTGGTGAATTGAGCCTGCCCGCCGTTTTGGACATCCAAAGTTAAAACGCTTGCGGAAGAGCCAGCAACGCTTCCTGAAAACGTCGCCATCGCATCGGATGCGATCGAAATGGTCGCCGACGCGGGAATTGCGACGTTCCCGGAGAAAGTCGGTTGCGCGCCGGCGCCAATGCGAAGCGCTCCGTTCCCCCCGCCATCGCCGCTTAGCGTCAGCTTCGCCGGCAGTTGCCGCGAGGAATTGACCTCAAGCATGCCGCCCGTCTGAACATCGATCGTGCTCCCCATACTGGCGGCGTCGGCCGGATCAAGAAAAACCGTGCCGCCCGCGGCGATCGTGATCGGGCTGACCATGGCGTTAGCGTCGCCCGTGATCCGCAACGTGCCATTAGTTACAGTCGTGGGCCCGGAATAGCTGTTGCCGGAATTGGCGAGCGTCAAATCCGCGCCGCCAAGCACGGTTAGCGATCCGGCCACAATGTGCCCTGACCCGCCAAGGGTGTACGTGCCGTCGCTGGCAGTGATCGACGTGGGCGAAACATTCGATTGAATAAAAACGTTGTGAATGTGCCCGGCGGCGCCGAAGGTAACGTTGTCGCCCGTACGGAATACGTCGCTGCTGACGCCGTTGTCGAAATTCGCCGTCGAGTTGACGTCCCAGCTGGAACTAGCGTTTCCAACCCAATTCAAGTTGTCGCTGCCGCTGGCAGTTGCGCTCACGGAGATCCCGTAGAGCTGAATGTCGTTCTGGGCGCCTTTGACGCGGGCATAATACGTGCCGGGATCGAGATCGCGCAGGATGGTCTCCCCCAGTCCTATCCCGTTCACATCCGCAGTCTGGATCGCGGTGAACCCATTCGGCCCGACCAGCGCGAGCGACAAATTGCTGAACGCCGTTGTGTTGACCGACGATTGCGCGCCGTCCTGCGGGCCGACGCTATACGTCGCGCCGTGGGGAACGATCGACAACTGAACGTCGTACGGATTTGATATGGTGAAGCTGAAGTAGTCCGTGTCCGAATCATCGTCGATGCTTAGAAAGTCCGTCTGCGCTGCCGTAATGACCACGTTGTTTCCGAGCGCGCCAAGCGACTTCGGCTGCGCCGGCGAGATGGCGCCGAGCGTCGTGGCCTTGGCCGACGAGTCGTTGCCGCCGTTCTTCTCGTAAACGTCGCCATACAGCCGCTGGATGGCGAGCAGATCATCGAGTTGCGGCCCGTCGAACGACGTTCCCAAAATCGGCTCAATTAAAAAATTCGACGTATTGGAATCGACGTGCTGAATCCCCAGGCCGTGCATCGACTCGTGCATCAGCGTATTGCGCAGCGTAACGTAGTTGTTGAATTTCTGCGCGAAGGTCGAGCCCTTATCGGTGTTGATCATCATGTCCGAATAATCCGGCCCGTAGCTCGACGCCAAAATGTTCGACCCGGCGCCGTACGTCTTGCCGCTTAGCCGTATATCGCCGCGAACGCCTAGCAGGCCGCCCGCGCTGCTGAGCTGCGATAACGCGATGCCGTCGTCATGCGGCTCGTAGACGTACGTCACGCCAGAAAGGGCGCCCATTCGGTCGTACGATTCCTGGAAGATGGGAAACCAGGGCCGGAGCGTGTAGTCGCTTCCTCCGGCGCCTGCGCCGAACGTCGTATCCAGAAAACCAATCAGATTACTCGGAATCGCGGGGCCGCTGTTGCCCGGGACGGACGTGCCGTCCGGCACAAAGCTCCAGGTGAGCGTGGCTGGCACCCCGGGCGTCGGTGGGCTTTGGGAAACGGCGCCGAGCGAACCATTGCTGGCCGTCGCCGTCCAGCGGTCGTCCGCGATGTACCCCCGGCTGGTCTCGGCTAAAAGAGCCTGCAGGCCGAGGCACGCGGCAAGTAGAAGATGGAATCGACGAGGCATAAACGACGTGCGCCGTAAGCGTGCTGGCCAACCATCCATTGTGAACGAGCGGGCCGAAATCCGCAAAGGCCGCCGCAGTTTAGATTTAGTCTGGCCGCTCCCTATTTGCCGAAAATTCCGGCTCCAATCATGATGGAGAAAACGCCCGCCGCCTGCTTTCAAGGTCGTAATTTCGTGAAACGAAAAATCGCCGTCTTTATTGGCACTCGGCCCGAAGCCATCAAGATGGCCCCGGTCATCGCGGCCCTCGAAAAAAGCCCTCGCCTTGAGCCGCTCGTGATCAGCACCGGTCAGCATCGCGAGATGATCGATCAGGTCATTTGGCTGTTCGGTATCCGGGTGGACGCGGAACTTTCCGCGATGGAGCCGAACCAAACGCTCGCCGGCCTGACCTCGCGGCTTGTTGAGCGCATCGACCGAACGCTTGGCGAGCTCCAGCCCGACATGGTGCTCGTCCAGGGCGATACGACCACCGTCTTGTGTGCGGCTCTTGCCAGCTTCTACCGCCGCATCCCGATCGGCCACGTTGAAGCCGGCCTTCGCACCGGCACGATCGACTCCCCTTTTCCGGAAGAGGCCAACCGCCGGCTCACCAGCCCCCTGGTCGCCTTGCACTTTGCGCCGACTGAAACCGCTCGGCAGGCTCTCTTGGCGGAGCACATTGCCGACGACCGAATATTCGTCACCGGGAACACGGTCATCGACGCCCTGTTCATGGAAGTGCGCCGCCAGGCGGCGTCCGACGTGAAACGGGCGCTGCAGGATGAGCTCGCGCATTCGCTTGGCGATGATTGGACCGAACAACCAATCATCCTCGTGACGGGGCACCGCCGCGAAAACTTTGGCGAAGGCTTCGAGCAGATCTGCACGGCACTCGAAGAGCTGTCGCGCCGGCGGCCGGAGTTGCTGATCGTCTACCCAGTTCACCTGAACCCGAAGGTGAAGGACGTGGTTCACGCCCGGCTCAGCGCCCGGCCGAACATTCGCTTGATCCCGCCTCAGCCATATGCACAGTTCGTCGCCCTGGCGTCAGTCAGCCGATTAATCCTCACCGATTCGGGCGGCGTGCAGGAGGAAGCCCCGTCGCTGGGCAAGCCGGTCCTCGTTATGCGAGAAACCACGGAACGGCCCGAGGGAGTCGTCGCCGGAACCGTGAAGCTGGTCGGCCCGCGCTCTGACCGAATCGTGGAAGAAACGCTCCGTTTACTCGATGACGAACAGGCCTACTCCTCCATGGCGAAAGCCGTAAACCCCTACGGCGACGGCGCCGCCGCATCGCGAGTCATCACGTGCATTGAAAAGCACTTGGCCTGAGTTTTCAGCCGCCAATGAGCTGAGCCGGCATCGGCGAAGGCGAGTTTAATAAGCGCCCTTGGTGAACAGCACCGTCTTCACGGTGCGGCCCAAGAGATACAGGTCCAGCCACGGAGACCAGTGATGGACATAGTACATGTCCAGTTGAATGCGTTCTTCGTAGGTCGTATCGTTCCGCCCGCAGACCTGCCACAGACCGGTGATGCCAGGTAAAACCGAGTTGAACGCCTCGAAGTGGATGCCGTACTTGGCGATTTCCGCGTCCACAATCGGTCGCGGGCCGACAATGCTCATTTCGCCGCTGAGCACGTTCCAAATCTGCGGCAGCTCGTCGATGCTCCACTTTCGCATCCATTTGCCGAGCGCCGTGACGCGCGGATCGTTCTTGAGCTTGTGATCCCGATCCCATTCCGTGCGCAGCTCGGGATGCTCTGCCAGGTAGTCGTCGAGAATCGAATCCGCGTTGGCCATCATCGTGCGGAACTTCCAGGCCTTAAACCGCGTGTTTCCGCGACCGACGCGCTGATGTCCGTAAAAGATCGGTCCGGGCGAAGTAAGCTTCGTCGCAATCGCCAGAACGACAAACAGCGGTGACAATAGCAGTCCCGCGATGGACGCGATGGCAATGTCCATCCCGCGCTTTACGAGTTGGGGCACCGGCAGCATTAAATGCTGCTCGACGAGGATGCCAGCCAGCCCCTCATCCATCTGATGCCGATCCCAAGCGTCGGGCATCCCGGTGAGCTTCGAGACGAGCAGAATGCTCGGAACGTTGCCAAGGTATTGCTCGACCGTCGCCGTCATGCCGAACTGCACCTGGTCGGCGTCATCCGGCTCAACCACGACCGCCCAGAACGCGTTACGCTCTTCGGCTAACTGACGGGCTTCTTGCCATGTTCCCAAGTAACGTGGTGAATTCTTGTCGAGTTCCAACACGGTTGGGTCAGCAATCACTCCCACCGGCCTCAAGCCCAGACGACGGTTGTCGTGTAGCCATTGATCGACGCCAAAGGCGGCCGCATCATCGCCGCAGACAAGCGTTGGAAAACCCCACCACGAATGCTTGGCGAGCGTCTTCCGGGCCATGCTGCGCACAATCGGAGACCAAAAGACGCAAAACGCGTAAGCAATCGACATGAAGCAGACGCGCTGAACAAACCAAGCGCTGCCAACGTCATGCCGTGCCAGCGTGATCAGCGCAACAACCGTGAGCGAAAGCGTCAACCGCCGGATCTCGTCCACCAGCCCGAGGCAATTGCCAGGGTACAGGCCCATCAATGAATTGATCATCAACAAGGCAAAAGCCACTGACGGAAGCCAGAGGTACGCTTGAGTCGAAGGATTGTCGGGATTAACCCATTCCAAGCCGATCAGCGCGCAGAAGCCGATGGAAACGCAAAGCACCAAAAGGTCCGCCGCCATCAACGGCAGGGTCGTCAACACCAGCTGCTTCAAGTAAGCGCGAGCGCCGTCCTTGCGCGGCTCTGGCAAACGTACTCGTCCCCGAATGCCCTGCTGAGTGCGAGGGCTAACCCCCTGCCCGCGGCGCGTGCCTCGCAAAACAACCGAGCTGGCTCGGTTTGCCGAATCAACAGGTCGTCCAGGCGCCTGAACGACGGCCGGCGTGACGGCCGCCGACGCCAGAACCAGCCCCGAAAGGGTCGTCGGCTGCGGTTCAGAGGTGCTCATTGAGTTTCTCGCAAGTCTTCCAGAATCCAAGTTGCCAATCCACGGCGCGTCGAGTCGATTCCAAGATGAGCAGCCAATCAATCGGACTTAGATCGAATAATCGGATGCGAATCTCCTCTATCCTTCAGGCTGAGCGGACGCAGCGATCCAATTCGCGCCAAACGCCTCATGCAGATCGCGATAAGAGTCTCGAAAATGGCGTACGCCGGAAGAGCAAGGGGCGTGCCCAACCGATCAGTGCGTCCATGCCCCGAGCAGAGTGGACGATATCCGCCGTCCAGGCAGAAGATTTCGCGGCGAAGGCTGCCTCTTGCATGTCTCATCTCTTGCCCGCACTGTTCGTATCGTAAGGGTGTTCCACCAACGTGTCAAATAAACGTCACAAGCCGTCAAAGCAGCTCGGCAAAAACATCACATTCGCCACAATCCGATCAAGCTAGCTGTCGGGAGATCCGTGAGTCGGCGACCGCTTAGCGCCGCGCGTCCCCAGGCCGGCGCTGAGTTGACGCATCACCGGTTGAGAATTCGCAACGCTATCAAACGAGAAACTACTGCCGCCAACCGGTCCTTCAAGCGAGAATCAAGACGAGTGAACCGCCGAGCCGCGGCAAATGTCCCGGCGCATAGTACCAAGGCCATCGATGCCGGCTCCGGCACGGCGTGCGCTGATCCGACGATCGTCAGGTGTTGCCGCTGCCAGATTAATAAGTCGGACCCGTCCGTTTGTCCGTCGCCGTTCAGATCGCCCGCGGCGTTCACGCCAAACGACTGACGCCACAGGCTCAAGTAATCCATCTGCACGACCTTCAACACCGCCGCACTCGCAGTGTACTGAACGATCCAACTCAGCCCCCCGCTGAGCGACGGAGCCGTAATCTGACTGAATGTGCCCGACAGTCCTTTCGTCGCGGTGATGATCTGAAACGAATCGCCGGCGGCCAGATTGAGCGGGTTGGCCAGCGAGATGGATAAGCCGCCGGTCAGCTTGACCGTGCCCGTCGCCGCGAGTTGATCAAAGTCCGTGCCGCCCACGGGGCCCTTTGAAAACAGATCAACCTGCAGCGTCCCCGCAGGAGTCTGCTCATAGTTCCCATTGATGCTCAACAGGGCGGCCGCGGTCTGCGGATTCGCCGCATTGGTCAGCGCCACGGTTCCTTCGTTAAGCACTCGCGGCACGAAGAGATTGAGATTCGCAAATTCCGGTATTCCGGCCACGACGGATTGCTGGCCGTTAATCAGCCCCGCGCCGTCCAGTTTGCCCCCGGCTCGCACATCGACGTCCCGAACCGTGTTGACTTCCCCCCCGGTCAATTTCAAAACGCCGCCGCTTGAAATACGCATGCCGTTGCGCGCCGACAGCACGGCGCCGGACTCGACAACCACCGTCATCGTCGCGGCCTGACCGACAACCTCCATGGCGAGAACGCTGGCATTGGCATTGACGATGATCGATTGGGCGGCGCCGCTCGTGTTGGCGACCGTCGCGAGCCAATTGTCGGCCGGTCCGGTGTTCCAATTGTTCGCCTCGGGGTCGCCCGGCTTGTCGAACTGGGTGCCGCCCGACCAATTGCCCGCATTGTAGAAGTCAGTCGAGCCGGCGGCTGGCGCCCACGTCTTGTATTGCGTGAAGTAGGTTGGGTACGCCTCCTGAATATTCGGATTGTCTCCCGACACGCCATACGGCTCACGATCGCCCCCTTCGGCCAAGCCGATCACGTTCAACGCGGCGACGATATCTGGCCGCGAGTCGGCGATATTGTGCAGTTCTCCCGGATCAGTCGCCATGTTGAACAAACGGAAGAAAGGCGTCGGATGCGTTGCCGTCGGATGCAAGTGGCTCAGCTTGAAGTCTCCGACTCGCACGTCCCAACCGGCCGGATTATCGGAGCCGAGTTCGCGCGTCATGACCCAGGTGAAATCGCTCGGACGATCCTCGGCGGGTCCGTTGGCCCATTGCCAGTAGAGCGAACGGCCATCGATGCCTAACGGGGTGTCAGCGCCAGCGGCCGCGGCCAGCGTGGGCATCATATCGGCGAACGATGCGACGGTGTTGTTCTGCGAGCCCGGCTGAATCTGGCCCGCCCAGCTGACGATGAAGGGCGTGCGGATGCCGCCGTCGCTGAAAATGCTCTTGAAACCGTAATAGCTCTTGTTGCTATCGAAAAATTCATGGTTGAACCCATTCGCCGAGCCCGCGCCCAGCGGCCCATTGTCGCTGGCGAAGATCACGATGGTGTTGTTGGCAATGCTGTCCGACGTGTCGCCGTCGTTGTTAGGGTCATTGATCGCCGACATGATCGACCCGACGTTCTTGTCGAGATAGTAAATCATTCCCGCGTAATCTTTCTGCACCTGCGGCCACGGCGTGCCGTCCGCAAATTTCGCATTGACGTATGGGTGATCCTTAGGGACTTGATCCACAGGGATATGCGGAGCAAAAAACGGAATATAAGCCGCGAACGGTTCCGAGCTATCGGCGCTTGCCCGGATGAAGTCGACCACATGGTTCGCAACCAGCGTGTCGCTGAAAACCACCGGCGAGCCGCTCCCAGTCCAAGTCGGGTCCGCGGGGGACGCCACTCTCACCATGCTGCCCGCGCCATCACTTTGCCAATTGAATCGCATGCGATAGTCGCCTTCCATGGGGCCGTACACGGTCCCAAAGCCCTTGGCGGTGGGCAGCGCGCTGGCTGTGCGAATCAACGTACTACTGGGATCAACGCCGCCCAGATGCCACTTCCCAAACATGCCGGTGTTGTACCCACTCTCCTGCAGCACCTGGCCCCAGGTCTTATCCTGCTGCCCGGCTCGAATGTCCGTATTGAGATTCGCTTGCTCAAAGATCGTGTGGCTCTGGTTAAATCCAGTCAGCAGGACGTTGCGCGACGGAGAGCAATTCGGCGCCCCCGTGTACATGTTGTTGTAGCGCATGCCCGACGCTGCGAGAGCGTCAATGTTCGGAGTGGCAAACGAGGGCAGCCCTTGGGCCGCGCGCTGGTTCTGATTTGTGTACCCGAGGTCGCCAATTCCCAGATCGTCCGCGAGAATGAAGACGATGTTTGGGCGTGCATCCGTCGCTTGGGCGAACGGCGCCAAAAAAAAGGCCGGCGCGAATACTGCTACGGTCGCGAAGGCGAATCTTCCAACTCCACGTGAACGACGAAGTTCTGTCCGCAGCAGGATCATAGAGGAAGGCCAATGATGCAGAGGCGCATAAAGAAGGAGTCATCGCGCAGAAGACGGACCCCGCGGCATTGAATAAGTCCGCAGCAACTCTAGCGGCGGGCCTATTTTGGACCACCGCTTTTTGGGCCAAGCCGAGAACTGTTTTCGTCCAAGTCGTCCCTTCGGGGATCTTGCACTCCTGCACTTCTAGTTCAACATGAACTAGAGGCCCTGACAAGATTTGGCCGTTACTTTTCGGACAGCGGTTTCCCCTGCTTTTGGCCTTTCCGTGGCGATGGCTGCCAACTCGCCGCCTGCTTTTGAGCAAGCGGCCACGAATGCCTTCGCGGCTGCGGACGCTTCATTATTGGTACTGGATCAAACCGTAAAAGTCCGGAAGCTGGACAGTATTCGAAGGCAGCAATCGGCCGCCCAAAGAGACGCCAAACTGAATCGCCAACTGCTTATTGTTCTTGCTCAGATATCCGTCGGGAACATAGCTATGCGACGTTGAATACTGGAACGGCAAATACCGAGGCGATTGCTCGTAAAAGTAGACTTGCCCCAGCCGGGATCCGTTGACCGACACCAGGATGGAATCCTGGCTGAACAGCGAATCGACCTTGCGGTCAAGAAAGTTCGGGAACTCGAAGCTGAAATTCGCGGTGGCGTAAACATCGTAATGCTGCCGGCCATCAAGCTCCGCGATCGTTGGACTGGTCACCGTCAGGCCCGTAATCGTCGCATTGCGAATCGTGTCGTGACCTTTTTCGATGTAGATCCCCTTGACGGCATTGATGTTGCCGCCGGTCACCATCGAATTCCGCAGTACCGGCATGGCGATGCCTGTCTCGAATCCGTCAATTTGCGGATTGACGATCGTGATGTCGTGGGTCAGTCGATTCGTCTCGATGCCATAACCGTAGTAGTACTGGTTGCCGATCAACTTCGGGTTGATGATCGACATTTGTCCGACGTAATGCAGGTCGATGCCGGAGAATCGATTGTTCCAGGATGTGAAGTTGCGAATATACGTCTCGCTGTCCGTCATGAAGTTCATGTGGTGCCAGATCTCCAGCCCGCTTTTGGACGCCACCGCGGTGTTGTTATCGAATCCTTTCAACGGAACCGTTCCAAGCGGCACGTAGGTGTGCCCCGCGGCAAGCGTCGGATCGGCGAGATTCTTCGCGTCGAATAGCGCTCGTGAAGACTCGGTGATGTATGCAAACGCCGAGTCCCGGCTGCCGACCGAGATGTTATTGGTGACTTCAACGCCCGGCCCTTGGAACCAGAACCCGTTCCCGAGGAAACCAAAGTCGTGAATCATCTCTCTGGAAAGGATGTTTTCATACGCTTCAGCACCCGGAACGCCTAGCGTGTTCATCGCCAAATTGTTTCGCATGGCCCCGATTTCATTTCCGTCCTCCGTGACGAACGAAGCGCCCACCACGTCGAACGCGACGTTGTTCTCCATCACCACATTGCTCTGGTGGTTCACGTAACCCCAGCCCGGGCTATCAACCACGACGCTGCCACGGACGATCGCCGGCGGAATCGACGAATCGACGCCCGTGTGGTGGAAATGAATCGCGTAGCGAGCCCGGGGATTGTCGCCGGTCCCCGGTTGCAAGACGCCGTTTACCACCACCGGATCGGTCACCGGCTTGCTCTTATCCGTGCGGCCGAAGCCGTATACGCCGATCCGCTCCAGATCGACGTCCGGGTTGCCGACGAAAGCCATGTGCGGCCGCTCGGCGATAACCGACGAATTGTCCGCTTGGAATTGAATGTTCCGATTCAAGTTGGCGACTTGAATCGAGATTCCCTGACCGTCCGGGGCGTCATGGGTGTATTTCAACGGATCGACCGTCACGACGGCGCCATTGATCGCCCGAATCTGAACTCGATCGCTGCCAAAATCAGTCGCGTACTGGTTCGTCCCTCCAATGACGATTTCATCCCCAACGTGCCAGCCGGCCGGCGCCTGCGACAAGTACAACGTCGTATCGCCGGCTCGCGGGTCCACCGACAGATTCACATAGGGCGTCACCACGCTGCCGTAGGCGATGACCTCGCCCAGGCTGACCACGCCGCGGCTCCACAAGTACGGGTCCCAAACCGTGTTGATCGGCCCGTTATCGACGATCAAGATTCGCGCGGTGACATTGTCGGCGATCGGAGCCGCCGCCGTGCCGATGTGCAACCTGCCGGTTTGGCTCACGACGACGGTATCCGCCTTCAACTGCGTGTTGATGTTCGTCGCGAAGTTCAGCGTTCCGTCGATGCGTAGCGTGCCCATGGCCGCATTCATGTAAGCGTTGAACGTGACGGTTGTTCCCGCGGCGATGACCACCTTGGCGCCAGCGCCGGGAACCTGCCCGTTGCTCCAGATCTGGGGATCGTTCCAGTTACCGCTGGTCACCGTGACGTGCGTGGCGGAGGCAATGGGAACGAGACTTAGGATCTGGCCGGAGGTGTTCGGCGCATGCGAATGATCCGCCGCGGAGTATTGCGGCTGCAAGTCGGCCTGGAGGCTGATCATGTTGCCATACACCTGGTACGGCATCGCGAGGATTTGATCCCGCGTGAGAGACGCCACCTGTGGGTCAGACCAGGTGCGAACTGGGTAGTTCGTCGGCAAACTAGCCATTTGGGCGGTCGTCAAAAGCGGAATTTGGCTCGGCGCGAGGTAGATGAAATCAAGACAGGTCAACGATTGAACCTGAACGGTCGCCAGCCACGCAATTTGCTGCGTCGTCAATAAGTTCAGCCCAACCGTCGACACTCTCAAGGCCTGTATCTGTGGCTGCGTCAGCGCCGCGCGGGCCTCCTCCGCCCAAGGCTGGAAGGTGCCAGGATCCGGGATCGACGCAATTTGTGCCGTCGTTAGGAGCGGAATCTGCAGCGGCGCCAAATACTGAAAGTCATAAAGACTTAGCGACTGGACCTGGGCCGTAGTGAGCGCCACAATCTGGGCCGGCGTGAGCAGATTAATGTGGATGCCCGCCACATTCAGCGCCTGAATTTGCGGCGTGGTCAGCGCGGCGCGCGACTCCGGCGACCATTGAACGAACGTGCCTGGGTCAGGAATGGTCGCGAGTTGCGCCGGCGTCAATAAGGGAATCTGGCTTGGACTGAGATACTTGAACTCGTAGAGATCAAGCGCGCGAATCTGAGCCGTCGTCAACCACGAATTCTGCGTCGGCGTCAGCAGATCAATCCGTACGGAAGCGACGTCCAGCGATTGCACCTGGGGAATCGTCAACGCCGCACGCGCCGCCGGCGACCAGAGGGTTAATGAGGCGATGCTCGGAATCGTCGCAATCTGAGCGGGCGTCAGTAAAGGAACCTGGACGGAGTTCAACACCGGAAACTGGTATGCCTTGAGCGATTGAATCTGCGACGTCGTGAGCCACGAAAGCTGCGTCGGCGTCAACAGACTGACGTCCGTAACGCCGGCGTCCAGCGATTGAATCTGGTTCACCGTAAGCGCCGCAACCTGCCCTGGCGTCAACAGGTTGATGCCCGTGTCAGCGACATTCAGCGATTGAACTTGCGACGTTGTCAGCACCGCGCGAGCGGCGGCCGACCACTGGCTGAATTGATTGGCGTCCGGAATCGTCGCCAGTTGGGCGCCCGTCAGCGATGGCGTTTGCGACGCCGATAGATACTTGAATTCGAAAAAATCAAGCGATTGGATCTGACTGGTCGTCAACCACGAGACCTGAGTCGGCGTCAGCTTATCGATTCGCACCGAACCCACGTCCAGCGCCTGCACTTGGGCCTGCGTCAGCGCGGCGCTCGAAGCCGCCGACCATTGGCTGAAATAACCAACGCTCGGAATCGACGCAATCTGAGCCGTCGTCAGGACTGGAATTTGTGACGATAGGAGGTAACTAAAATTCGCGTAACCGAGTCCCTGAATCTGACTCGTTGTCAGCCAGGAAAGCTGTGTCGGCGTTAGGTCTTCCGCGCCCAGCGCGTTCGGGTTAAGCGCTCGAACTTGTAGCAGGGTGAACGCCGCCCGTTGATCGGCCGACATTCCATCGAGGTAGTAGGGGCTTGGAATCGTCGAAACTTGCAGCGTCGTGAGCAGCGGTACTTGCACCGGCGTAAGCTCTTTGAACCGCCAATAAGGAAGTGACGTGATATCTCCGTCAGCGACCTCAGCGGCGACAGCCGGCGCCACCGCGACCAACCCCGCCGGCGATGCAGGCAACGGAATGACGTTGCTGCTGGACAACAACTCTCGTCGTTCAAGTGTCTCGAACGCCAACCGATGCGTCCGAACTTGCCGTGAATGCTTCCCTGACTTCTTTCGATCGCGGCCGAACATGGCTAACCTCTTCGGATGCGGCCCTTCCCTGGAACATTTTCTGGATTGAAAAAGTCCGAATCAGGCGCAACCGCACACAATTCCACAAGAGTTGACTAGTTGCTCTGCTCCATGCCGGCCAAACCGCGGACGATCAACTGCCGCTGAAGCCGGCGCAGATTCGTCCTAGGGCTAGTCCCCAGCTCGATGCGACGTTATCCGGGCGTCACATCGTCACGCGGTAGAAAACCAGCGAGAGCGTTCCGTCAAAAAAGCGATCGCATGCTTCGTCTAAACCAGCCTGGGGCCGATGACGAGCCGCGATATTCCCTCTCACACCAAAATATTTATCCGTACCACCTGTTGTCGGCCAGAGGAAAAATGCCGTGAAGTCGTCTTTTTCGCTTGCAAAGCGCTGCGACTTCCCGTAAAGGCAGGCCGCGCTGCCTCATCGATCATGTCCTCGCGACTCGCCAAGCTTCACAACAACCGAGCCGCGGAGCGTGGACTTCCCCCCGAATGGGGTAGAATTCTTCAGCCGGGCGTCCACTGAAGCCATATAGTTTAGTGCGAGCTGTGTGGCCTGCCCGCGCTTAATGCAAACTACCGGCGTCCGGTTTTTCCTCGCAGTCGGATTGGGCAGATTGTACGCCCGCCAGGTTCAGCCCAAATCGGCTTCGACGTCGCCGCGGCCTTTCACTTGAGCCAGGACCGCGACCACAATGCAGAAACATCTCGCGGCGGACATCGTTTCAAGATCAGCAACGTCAGTTCTCAAAGTGACTTCAAGATGGGCGTTGTAGCCGCGGAGGACGAAGCCAGTCGTGCTTCAACGGCGCCCCGCAAGGAGCGCAGTCTTTCGCATCGCGTTTTAAGCGGCGGCGCATGGTCGCTGTTCGGCCGGGTTGGCTCGATCGGCAGCCTGTTCCTCTTGAACGTCGTTCTCGCTCATGCCCTCGATAAAAGCGAGCTTTCCGCTTTTCTCACGGCCGCATCGGTCGTCCCTTTTTTGGCAATGCTCGCAACGCTTGGCGTGACCATGACCCTGGTCCGCGTCATTCGAGGCGACGCGACGAACCGAACCGAACGCCGCGACGCACTGTCCGGAGCGATCGTCCTGACGATCATTGGCAGCCTGATCACATTTAGTGGATATCTGATTGCCGCCAGATTCATCCCGCATGAAGTCAAGTGGCAGGTGCTGCGAGAGTTCGCGGGATTCGTCGGGGGCTGGTTTTCCTTATCCGCCATTTGCATGGTGGCCGCCTGTTATCTGCAGGCGGAGGACAAGTTCCGATCGGCCGCCCTGATTGGCGCTCGAAGCGGCGGACTCATTCCCAATATGTCCGCCTTCGCTGCGGCAGCAATTCTTAACATGGCGGGTATTTTGTCGTTGGGTCTCGTGCTATGGATCCAACTCGTGTCCTACCTGGCCGCAATCGTCGTTGGCGCGTGGTTCATCTACCAAACGTTTCAGGCGTCGCCGACAGGTAGCGCCGTCGAGAAAAAGCGGCTGGCCGGCGGGCGAAGTTACAGCGCCCGCTGGTACTTCGCCGAAAGCTGGCCGAACCTCATGAATCAGCTCATCGCTGTGCTGCTCACGGAAGTTGACTTATTCTGGGTGGCTTGTCTGGCGAATGAAGACACCGTGGCTAACTATGGCGTCATTCGCAACTTGAGACTGTTGGTCGCGGCGCCGCTGATGGTGGCGTCGACTGCTTTACCGGCGTTTGTCGCTGAATTGTACGCCCGCGGAGATCTGACCCGACTCGAGCGACTAATCCGCGGCACCGCTACGGCGCTCGCGTTGCCGTCACTGGGCGCGTTGATCGTGTTGCTCGTCATTCCCCGCTTGGTGATCACGACGCTTTACGGCGAATCATTTGCCGAGGCCGCGCTGGCGCTGCAAATCATGTCGCTCGGTTCAATCGCGTTTGTCCTGTCCGGCAGCAACGGCATGACGCTGACGATGACGGGGCGGCATCGTGATCTGCTCGTTTGCAGTCTTGCCAGCCTGGCAGTCTACATTGTCATTAGCCCCCCGCTGACTACTCGCTGGGGCGTGGCAGGCGCCGCGACCGCGTTCACGTTGCAGACGATTTTGCAGAATGTGATCGTCACGGTACGCGTGAAGCAAACCGTCGGGATTTGGACGCTGCCTTTCGCCTCCTTGGCCATGGCGCGAAGCGAGCTGACTCAACTGCTACGCCGACTAAGGCGAAGTTAAGTAAATTGATTTCCCACAGTTAGCGAAGGTTGATTCGCAAGCCTCACAGAAGCCCGTATATGAGTATGTACGCTGATCCTATCGAGCGATTTTACCCCGAATTCAAATTCGGCGGCTTTTCAAGCGTGGACGGCACCATGTCGTTCTTCACTCGGGTGCAAGCGCTGGCCAGCCCCGAAATGGTAGTGCTCGACGTCGGCTGCGGCCGCGGCCAGGCGGCTGACCGCTTTGAGCAGCGGCCCTGGGAGCGGTGCCGCGTGCTGAAAGGCCGTTGCCAAAAGGTCATCGGCATCGACGTCGATCCCGCCGGCCAGACGAATCCGCTCATCGACGAATTTAGATTAATCCAAGGCGATCGTTGGCCCATCCAGGACTCGTCAATCGACTTACTGGTCTCAGACGCCGTGCTTGAGCATGTACCCGACGCCGATGCGTACTTCCGCGAATGTCAGCGGGTCGTCAAGCCCGGAGGATTCATTTGCCTTCGCACGCCGAATCGTTGGAGCTACGTGTCGATTATTGCCAGCCTCGTGCCGAATCGGTTTCACGACCGCGTCGTCCAGAAAGTACAACCCGGTAGACAAGCGAAGGATGTCTTTCCGACTCATTACCGCGCAAACACCCTCAGCGCGCTGCGCCGTTTGATGGCTCGCCACGGCTTCGACGGGTGCGCCTATCGGCACATTGGCGAACCAGCCTATTTGAGATTCTCTTCGATGGCGTATGGATTCGGTGTCTTCGTGCATCGGTGGCTGCCCCGTCCGATGTGGCCGATGATTTTCGCCTTCGGACGGCGTTTGCCCGATAGCTGAGGCCTTCCTAGCCGTACCAACGCAGCCAACCCAGTTCGAGCCGGATAATCATTATCGCCGGACGTTTCGGCGAAGCCTTAAAACATTGCAAGAGTCCTTTGAATCTGCATTAAGCTGTGTCAGAGAACGATCATCGGCCGATCGCCAGACTCGGTCGTTTTCTTGCCTGTCAGGGGCCTCGCATCTAGACTGAAGTTTGCTCATCGATGCAAATCTGCGCCATTGACGGCGCCTCACGGAACGCCCCTATGAGATTCGTTCGCTTCACGGCGCTCGTCCTGGCAAGCTACGTCGCCTTCGGCCTGCTGGCTGGACGGGCCCTTGCCCAGAAGCCCAACATCATCATGTTGTTTTCGGACGATGCCGGCTATGCCGACTTCGGCTTCATGAATCAGGTCACAGGGCTCACCTCCAAAATCAGGACGCCGAATTTGGACGCGTTGGCCGCGCAAAGCATGGTCATGTCCAACGCTTACGTTTCCTCGAGTGTTTGCGCGGTGTCCCGCGCCGGCCTGCTGACTGGGCGTTATCAGGAGCGTTTCGGCATGGATTACAACATCGCCAATACCAATGATCCAAACGATGGAATCCCGACCAATGAATTTCTCCTCACCGAGGCCATGAAGCAGGCCGGCTACTCGACCGGTGTGTTTGGTAAATGGCACGTCGGCGCCGAGCCCGCCAAGCAGCCGAACAATCAAGGCGTCGATTACTTTTATGGCGTCCTCGCTGGCGGCCGGCCCTACTTCGCGCCCGGCGGCGTGAACGTGTTGCGGAACAACGCGCCGATCCAATGGCAGAACGAAGCCTCCTTCAACAACATCGCGCCCGATCCAGTCCTCGGCCGCGAATTCACGGACTCCATTGACGATGAGGCCTCGCAATATATTGCCCAGCATGCCAATCAAGCCAATCCCTTCTTCATGTATGTGCCCTTCACAGCTCCTCATGAGCCGTTTGACCAGGCGAAGCAGCAGGACCTGGCCCAATACGATGACTCGGGGCTGACAGGAGATCGCAAGGATGTCGCCGCACTAATGACCTCCTTGGATCGAGCGGTCGGAAACATCATGACGAGACTCACCGATCCCAATGGCGACGGAAACACCAGTGACTCGGTCGCTAACAATACCATCATCGTGTTTGCCAACGACAACGGCGGTCAGGCCCCTGACTCGACGACCCAAAATCAGATCGTTCAAGACAACGGCAACCTCCGCGGATACAAGGGACAAGGATGGGAAGGCGGCATCAGGACCCCCATGCTCATCCATTTGCCAGGCGGGCCGACCGGCGTCTTCGATCAGCCCGTCACCACGTTGGACATGATGCCGACATTCCTTGCAGCAGCGGGCGCGCCGCTGCCGGCGAATCTCGACGGCAAGAATCTGCTTCCTTACCTGGAAGGCCAGCAAACCGGCGTTATTCATGACACGCTCTTCTGGCGCGGCGGCCAGAGCTACTGGGCCATGCGCCAAGGCGATTGGAAACTGGTGCATGGCGGCCTCACCGCCGGCGTCCAACTTTACCACCTCAATCCTGACGGAACCGGTGAGTTGACAAGCTATAACACGACCGAGCCAGCCTTGTTCAACTCCATGTTGAAACAATTCGTCGATTGGGAAGCCACCCTCGCAAAACCCACGCAAACAGCGTTGCGATTTACAAACCGATTCGACGCCTTTCGGTTCAAAACCGATTCCGGCACGAATGTCAAATGGCGCGACGCGAACGTTTGGCAGAACGACGACAATCCCGCCGTCGTGACTTCCATGCAGCGAGAAGATCCGTATGCGAATGCCGTCCTCGTCTTTCAACCCCGAAACGACGCCAGCTACGTCGCGAATAATAATATCACCCGTTCCACGGGCTATTACGAAGGTAACATCGACGCGGGAATTCTTAGCCCCCCCGGGCTGATCGAATTCATGATGAACGAGCTTCGGCTGAACGGCTCGTTCAGCGGCGCCGCCAATCAGTCGGCCACGCTCACCGGCTTCCCGCTCATGTTTGTTAAAAATCTTAGCGGCGGAGGGCCCAAGATTACACTCGACGCCACCTCGACGACGGCAAACACGTTCGCCTACAACGTGAACATGGACATCGTGTTGCACGACAGCTTGGAAATCACCGGCAATGGCACTCAGCCGCTTACCATTAACGGCCAAATCCGCGACTTCAACGGACCTAACGCGTTGACCAAAACCGGCTCAAGCATCGTCAAGCTCGCTGGCAACAACACGTACTTTGGCAACACGATCGTCAGCGGCGGCGTCCTGCAGATCGATGGACCCAACGCGGCGCTGGCCAACACGGCCAAGGTTTCAGTGGGCGCTCAAAGTTCACTCGTACTCGCCTCAGGCCGCATTCATACGCCCGTCGTGGAAATCGCCTCCGGCGGCACGTTTCAGTTCAATGGCGGCATTCTCGAAACGGCGCAGGTCATTGGCAGCCTAACCAACAACGGCGGCGATTTCCGGCCCGGCCTGTCCATTGCCAAAACCACCATTTCAGGCGACTTCACCCAGAACGCCGGCCAACTTTCCATCGAACTCGGCGGCACGACCGCCGGCACGCAATTCGACCAGCTCTTGGTCAGCGGCACGGCGGCCATCAGCGGCTCGCTCACGGTAACGCTCGCCAATTTGGGCGGCGGACTCTTCTCGCCAGCCTTGGGCAGCACTTTTGAAATTATCCACGCCAATTCACTCTCGGGCGCCTTCAGCTCAATTTCGGCGCCCACGCTCAGCGGCGGACGCAAATGGGCCGTGCAGAACACGACCAACAGCGTGTTGCTGCAGGTGGTCTCGGGCCTGGCGGCTGATTTTGATCACAACAACGCGGTCAATGCAGCGGACCTCCTGATTTGGAAGAATTCGCTCGGCGTCAATGCTCTGGGAGACGCCAACGGCGACGGAGTGACCGACCCGGCCGACTTTCTGGTTTGGCAGCGCCAAGTGGGCATGCAATTACTCTCCAGCTCCGGCGCCCTCGCGCAAGTCCCAGAGCCAGGATCCGCGGTGATTGCCGCTGCCGCAATTCTCACGGCAGGGGCCTTTCGAAGCCGCGAGCGCGCATCGACACCCCGCCGAAAGGGCGGTTGACCGTCCCCGGCGACAATCTTCCCGGACGCGGCCTGCCAGCATTTTTGCCGCAAAAACCGGCCAACTGGTCACTTTTCCATCGAGCCGCCGTCGAGCCGCTTGCCGCCGCATGTCCTATAATTGACAGATCGTCTAGAATCTCCGCGACCCGCTCTGCCCACGCCCGGCTCGATGAAGCTCCCACCCCTTTACCGAATTCGAGCTCAGCTCCGGCGGACCATTCTACGCGAGTGGCTCGTCGCCTACCGATTTCGAGGGGTGACAGAGCGCGACGTCCTATTCACATCATTCCCCAAAAGCGGCACCACCTGGCTGAGCTTCATGCTCTCGGATCTCATCTGGTCGGCTGGAGACCGCCAGGAGATTACCGATCCACGCTTTATGCCGGGCGTCGGCCAACAGCATTTGGGCGAATGCCGCCTGCCCAACGGCGGGTGGCTGCTGCGAACGCATGAACGCTATCGACCGGTCTGCCAAAAAGCCATTTACGTGGTCCGCGACGGACGAGACGTGGCCGCGTCGATGTACTTTCACGTCAAGCGCGCGACCGGCATGGAAGCGGATTTCAGCGAGTTTCTTCAGCCCTACCTGACCGGTTACTTTACCGGCCCCGGAAGCTGGCACGATCATGTCCTCGGGTGGCTCGACTCGCCATGCTTTGCCCGTGGAGACGGCTTGTTGGTTCGGTATGAGGACATGAAGGAAAACGTCGAGCGAGAATTGCAACGCTGCGCGGAATTCTTGCAAATCGAAACCACGCTCGAACGGATTCAACGAGCCGCTAAAGCGGGCAGCTTTGAAACCATGCAAAAAACGGAGCAGCGCAGTCAGTTAATTCCCCATCGAGAAAAGGGCGAACCTATTCCGTTCGTCCGCAAGGGTATTACCGGTGATTGGCAAAATCATTTCTCTGAACGCGATTTGAAACGTTTCGAGGCTGTGGCGTGGCCGGCCATGGAGCGGCTGGGATACGCTGACTCAAACGCCGCGGATGCGATGGGCTCGGAATCAGCCGGACCGTCGCGTTCCGAGCGCACCACCCTCTCCGCTCCGCCGAGACAAGAGGCCCGCAGTCAATGACAGTCGGCAACGATGCACTTTGGTGGTATGGCTTCGGGTTGAGCCTGGTGCTCGCGCTGTGGATGCTCGTTCCGTTTTGGCGAGGACGAAGCGATGCGCTCACCGCCTGGAACTTGATCCTGCTGGGTTCGATCATTCATATCGGGATCGGCTGCATGGAGGTTTACGTCCATCGCATGCACTGGCCTGAGCTCAAGTGGTTCGATGCAAACGCTCACGAAATCCGCTGGCTTTTCTTAGGCACGGCAGTCTTTTTCGCGTCGCTCCTGTTCTTCCATCAAAAGTTGCGATTCGTCGACCGGCTTTTCTGTAATCGTTTGGCCAAATGGCCGGAGATGTCCAGCGGCGTCGTGATGGTGGTGATCGGCGTTTGTCTCGGCATTACGCTGATCATGCCCTTTGTGGAAAACATCGCATTCGTTCGGGAAGTCGCGATCAATTTTTCGCATTCCGCGCTTTCAATCGCAGCGACCTTCGCCACCGCCTATTGGCTTAAAAACCGCATTAGTCCGTTCGCGCTCATGCTGTTGGTGGTCACGTTCGGCGCGGCGGCCGTTGAGTCCATGGTGACGTTCGCGGGCCGACGACTGCTGCTGACTGTGATTTTTGGACCGCTTGCCGCCTGCTATTGGATCTCTTGGCGCTATTGGTCGCGCGTCAAGCTCGTCGCCTTGTTCGGCCTGCTGGGGACGAGCCTCCTCGTCGTGGCCGCCTTCTATTCCACCTTCCGCCACATGAAAGGCGAACGAACGGCCTCGTCCGTCGTCGCCAAGGCGAAATCCGTCAGCGTTGACGACGTTAAGTCCCAGCTATCGGACATCTATCACTACATGGCCCAATATACGGTCCATTATTCGCTGTTGACGATTCGATTAACGGACGAGGGAAAGCTGCCGGTGAGGCCGTTCGAGTCGCTCAAAGAAATCGTCAGTTACCCCATCCCCAGAAGCCTATGGCCCGAAAAGCCGAGGGACTTGGGCATCTACATCGTCACCGACACGTTGCATCTTCCCTACAAGACGAACTGGGGTGTCGGCATTACCGGACAAGGCTATCACGACGGCGGCATGGCCGTCTTGATTCTCTACGCTTTTTTGATTTCGGTCCTCGCCAAAGCGATCGATGTTCCCATGTCCCGACAACCGAACAACCCATTCTTGCTCGCGGCGCTGGCGGCATCATCTGCCCACCTCGCCGCGCTGGTCCGCGGCGGATTGGCCTCCATGACCATTAACGTTCTGGAATCGGTTTTCTTTGTCTTGGCCTTGGCCATTCTGTGCCGCGCCATTTTCGGGACGGCGCGCATCTATGCTTCCGCGACGCCTTTTGGCTGGAAGCCGTCCGCCTATCTTCCGCCGCGCTGACTCGCAACCCCGGCCCGTCCTTAGACGCCGCGTGAAACGTGCACCGAGACTCGCCCACCAACGATGGTTCGCCAGTCCTGGTCTTTGGCGTCTTGCCGCCGCCAGTCACCGGCATGACGCTGTGTACCGAAGCCATCGCTGATTTTTTACAGCGGCATCACGCCGTCCGGCGCTTCAACCTTTCGGATGGCTCCGGAAAGATCTCCTGGACGTTTCGCTTGCGGAAGTTCGGCCGCACCTTGGTCGCCCTGGGGCGACTGCTCATTAGCCGCAAGCTCAGCGGCGCTGTACTGTACATGCCGCTAAACTCAGGCTTTGCCATGTACTATAACCTCGCCGCCGCGTTCATCGCTCGGATTCGCGGCTGGCGCACCGTCGTGCATCATCACACGTACTTCTATCTGGTCCGGCATGACTGGCGGGTGAAAGTCCTCGATCGGCTCATCGCCGGCAAAGGTTTGCACCTGGCGCTTTGCTGCCATATGCGCAAACGGCTGTTGGAGTGCTATGGCTTCCGCGCGCCATTCGATCTCCTGCCCAGCACCGTGCTGCTCGCCAAGGAACTGTGGGACCGTCAGCCAGCGACCCAACTGCAGTACGCGCCAATGGCGCCGCAATGCTTGGGACACATCAGCAATCTGAGTCCGGCCAAAGGCACCCTGTTGGCTTTGGAAACCTTCGCGAGGCTCCGAGAGGAAGGACATGACGTGCGGTTGATCGTCGCCGGGCCGATCATGGAGCCGAAGATCGCGGACCATATCCAACAGGTTCAAAAAACGTTTGGAGATTCGTTCGAATATCGAGGGCCGGTGTACGGCGACGCAAAGCATCGATTTTTCGAGGACATCGACGTCTTGCTGTTTCCCTCCCAAATGGAAGCTCAGCCGCTCGTCCTAAGCGAGGCGTTTGCCTATGCCAAGCCCGCGCTGGCGAGATCAATCTCCTGCATTCCGGCATTGATTGGGACAGAAGAATGGCACGTGCCGCTTGACGAGGATTATGTCACCTTCGCGGCTGACATCATCAAACGCTGGCGCGGTTGCCCGGAAGAATTTGCCGCGGCGCGACAATTTGCCCATCAACGAGTGGCCGTGCTTAAAGCGGACGCCCAATCCGCCCTGAATCGCTTGTTGCAATGGCTGGACGATCGCGCGCGCCACGCCGCGCCCGCCGAGCCGGCACTTTGCGAACAAGCGTTACAATCGCCGGCTGTTGCCAAGCCATGATGGCGGCTCAACGATCCGAAATTATACTGAGAGTTTTCACGAACGCTTTCGGCCGATGGCCGAGCCATCGCATTCAAGCATCTGATGACTGGTTTGCTTCAACAGGGCCTGCGCCACCCAAACGGATTCGTCCGCAAGGGCTCAACCTTTTTCATGCAGGTCCCCAAACTCTTGGCGCAGCGCCGAACCCACGGCGAGGAATTCCGAAGTCGGCCGCCTGTACTGGCCAATTCGTTTCCCAAAAGCGGCACGCACCTACTGGATCAAATTGTCGAAGCCCTTCCGGAGCGCCGCGACTTCGGCACATTTCTCAGCTCGTTCACAAGCTCGTATAGGTATAGGCGTCGAGATCAGACAAGCACGCTACGAATTCTCGGCGGAATCGTCCCCGGCGAAATCATGCGAGCTCACATGTTTTACTCGCCAGCCGCTTCCGAGTTGCTCACCGAGCGAAATGTCGCGCACTATTTCATCTATCGAGATCCGCGCGACGTCGTCCTCTCCGAGGCGCACTACTACCGCACGCTCAACCCCTGGCATCGACTGCATCCTTACTTTCGAGATGCGGCGTCGATCGACGACGCCGTGACGATGGCAATCGCCGGCCTCAATGATCGAGCGCCGGCGTTGCAATACGTGGATGTCGCTAGTCGTTTCGCGGAATACGAAGGATGGCTTCACGACGCGAACGTCTGTTGCGTCAGATTCGAGCAGCTTACCTCGCCGGAAAAGGACGCCACGCTACGCCGGATGGCCGAGTTCTATGCCGCGAAGGCGCCAACGCTCGACATCGACAAAACGGTCGAACGCATGCGGTCCAACATCAACCCGGAAAAATCGCACACCTTTCGCAGCGGCAAGAGCGCCGGCTGGAAAGACCATTTTACCGACGAGCATCGACGCCTGTTCAAGAGCATCGCTGGCTCGCTGCTCGTCCGTCTCGGCTACGAGCAGGATGCGAGCTGGTAGGTTCTTGCGCAGCTTCGACAATCGCCACTTTCGGAAAACCACTGTGAAAACGCTTTTAATAACCGGATCCAGCGGTCTGATTGGCAGTGAAGTCGTCGCCGCCTTCGCCTCCCGCGGATGGCGCGTCGTCGGAGTCGACAACAACATGCGCGCGGACTTCTTCGGCCAGGCCGGCGACACCCGCTGGAACGCAAGTCGCCTCCTGCAACTGCATCCCACGTTTCAGCTCCAGGAAATTGACATCCGCGATCGGGCCCGCATCCTGTCGTGCGTCAAAGAAGTCAAACCCGACGCCATCGTGCATACCGCGGCGCAGCCCAGTCACGATCTGGCCGCCGCCCGCCCCTTCGATGATTTTGAGGTCAACGCTCTCGGCACTCTGAACATGCTGGAAGCCTCGCGCCAAGCATGTCCGGAGGCGCCGTTTGTCCACATGTCCACGAACAAGGTATACGGCGACCGGCCCAATTTCATTCCGCTCAAGGAGCTGGACAAACGTTGGG
>JAICUM010000101.1 GCA_025935855.1 Pirellulales bacterium
CTGGCATCAGGAGCACAAGGACCTGTTCGCCGCGCTCCGCAAGGGCGACATCTACAACGAGGCTGAGTACGGCGCCCACTCGACCATGACGGCCATCATGGGCCGGATGGCGACGTATTCCGGCAAGGTGATCAAGTGGGACGACGCGATCAACTCGACTCTCGACCTCTCGCCGAAGAAGTACGATTTCGCCGCGGACCCGCCGGTGCTGCCGGACAAGGACGGCTACTACCCAGTGCCGATGCCTGGGAAGACAGAAGTGCTGAAGGGCTAAGAAGCTTATGTTAATCCCAAGCACGTTGGATCAATTTCTGGATCCCAAGACCGGCTGGCTGACGCCGCAGATTGCGCAGAGAATCGTGAACTGGCAGCCTGATCCATCACTGCAAAGTCGTATTTTGGAATTGGGCCAAAAGGCAGAAGCAGGGACGCTGACGCCCGACGAGGATGCGGAATACGAACGATATGTCGAGGAAGGGGACGTCATAGCGCTACTACAAGCGAAAACGCGGCGGCTCTTAGAAAAACCAACCGGTTGATCCATGGATGCTCGAACGCGCAAGTAAGTAGCGGTGCGCGCCGCCGGCCAATGCGAGTACTGCAAGCTGCCTGAATCTGCGGACCCGCATAGCGCCTTCCACGTTGAGCATGTCGTGCCTCGACAGCACGGAGGCGGTGACGATCTCGAGAATCTTGCATGGTCTTGCAGTCGATGTAACCGCCGAAAGGGACCAAATCTCTCAAGCATCGATCCGCATACAGGGCAAATCGTTTCACTTTTCAATCCTCGGACGTTGCACTGGAACGAGCACTTTAAGCTTCAGAACGCGCGAATCTACGGCCTCACTGACATTGGCCGTGCGACTGTGCGTCTACTAGACATGAACGCACATCATCGAGTTCAGCTAAGGCGCGAATTGATGCGGAGCGATGGCGATGAATAACTTGCTTTCTGACCGCTTGGCACGCTCGGCTCTTGCATTCGTAATATTACTGGCATCGGCAAATCTCGCAGTGGCGATTGAATTCCCAATATTTGAGAATCTGCCGTCCGAAGGCCAGCTTCCCGATCCGCTTGTGACATTCGACGGCTCGAGAATTTCAACCTACGATGAGTGGAACACAAAGCGGCGGCCGGAACTGAAGACGCTCTTCGAGCACTATATGTACGGCCGCTATCCAAAGCGGCCGGAGCACGTTACGGGGAAAGTTCTTTTTGAAGACCACGAGGCATTCGAAGGCGCCGGAACGCTGGGCGAAGTTGAACTGACCTTCGGGCCGCCGGAGTGGCCGAAGATTTATTTGCTGATCGCAACGCCGAACGGCAAGGCGCCGGCGGCTTGCTTCGTCGGGTCGAACTTCGCGGGCAATCATTTGTTCACTGATGACAAGCGCGTGCGGGTTCCAGATTGCTGGATGCCGGACGGCTACGCCGCGGTTGTCGATCATCACGCGACCGAAGCCGGACGAGGCACAGCCGCCGGCGCTTGGCCGCTCGCGGAAATCGTCCGCCGCGGCTATGCGACGGCCACATTTTGTAGCGGTGATATCCAGCCGGACCGGCCGGACGCTCGCGAAGGAATGCGAGCGACCCTGCCTGCCCGCGATGATCCGGCGCAGACTGCCGCGATCATGTGGTGGGCTTGGGGCGTTCACCGCGCCGTCGATTATCTCGTGACGGACAAGACGATCGATCCGAAACGGATTGCCGTCGTCGGGCACTCACGGCTCGGAAAAACGGCGCTGCTCGCCGGCGCGTTTGATGACCGCATCGCGCTGACCGTCGTCAACCAGGCCGGCTGCGGAGGCAGCGGGCCCAGCCGCCACGACGACCCCAAGGCCGAGTCGGTTGCGCGGATCAACGACCATTTTCCCCACTGGTTCTGTGAGAACTTTCACGCCTTCGGCGCCGATCCGTCAAAACTGCCCTTTGATCAGCACGAGCTGGTCGCCTTGTGCGCGCCGCGGCCCGTTTTGTTCACGGCGGCCGCGGGCGATCTGTGGGCCAATCCTTCAGGCCAGTTCGCCGTGCTCAGGGCGGCGACGCCCGTCTATCAGTTGCTCGGCGTCGAAGGACTGAACGCGACCGACATGCCCAAGCCCGGCGATGCGCTGATCGACAGCCGCCTCGGCTACTGGATTCGCCCAGGCAAGCACGCGATGTCGCCGCCGGATTGGAAGACCTACATGGACTTCGCCGACAAGTGGCTCAAGTGAGCCGTTATGGCAGCACGCGGCTGACGAACTTGCCGGCGATTTCCCAACCGGTCGCCAGTTTGCGCGTCCGCGTCACATGTAGGATGGCAGGCAACAGGTCGATTCCCGATGCGGCGAAATCGATGGCCAGGAACGGCTCAAAGATTTGCTGCCCGTGGAGCAGCGCCGAGCCGCCGCCGGAAACGTTCACGGTCATGATCCGCGCCGGGTGGCCGCTCACGCGGAAGTTGTCGCTCAGCGGCACGGCCGTCACGGGCGCCGCCACGGCGAACCGCTTCTGCTTACGAAACTCGCGGCCTAGATAGTTTCTCGACCCGGAGCTACGTGCCCACCGCTGCGCATCCTTCTGAAGCACCGGGCAAGTGTCGCCATCCATGTACACATAGATGGCCTTCATGACCTCGTAGTACGAAACGCGGCGAATGCCCGTCTCGGTCGGCTCGATCTCCCCTTCCCGGCGGGCGAAAAAGACCGAGCCGCAGCGGCAGCAAAGCCAGGTGCTCGCCGGCGAGTGCGTGGTCGGCTTGAGCAACCCCGTGGCTGTGCCGCAACCGCAGGCCTGGATGGTCAGGTCGTCGTGCGATTGGCCGCCGGCCGCCGGCCGGTTTATGGTGGAGGGGGCAATCATCGATCTCACCGCGATAGACTGGCGAAAACTGTTTGCCGTCGATTGGAGGAATAACCTGAGATTTGTCCTTGTAAACGTAGCTGCTCCCCGGCTGCCGCGGCGTCGTGCTGGATAGTTACTTTGATTCAACTTCAGTCGGCTGTATCGGATATAACGACTATTCGATCGCGCGGGAGAGGCGGGCAGCCTGCAAACTGAATACGTGTTTTGCCAGAGAGGCCTTGTCATGCGTCGCCGATTGGCAGCCGTCGCTGCGATTCTTTTTTTGTTGTTGCCGGGGAGGTCTACAGCCGCTGAGCCGCCGCGGATTGCCCTCAACACGGTGGGCTACCTGGCAAACGCCCCCAAAAAAGCATCGATCGTTGGCGGCGCCGAGCGGTTCCGGATCGAAAGACTGCCGTCCCGCGAAGTCGTCCTTGAAGGCGATTGCTCCCCACCCGTCAAGAATCCAGATACTGGCGAAGACGTTTCAATCGCCGATTTTTCAGCCGTCAGCCAACCGGGCGAGTACCAGCTTTCGCTTGGAAACGCCGCGTCGCCGAAGTTCAACATCGGAGACGATGTTTATCGCGAGCCGTTCTATCTCGCGACGCGCGCCATGTACCTGTGGCGGTGCGGCGTCGCGGTTTCGGCCGAGTGGCGTGGCGATCATTTCCATCACGAGGCGTGCCATCTCGATGACGGTTGGCTCGATGTCGTCGCCGGCGAGCATGTGCGCAAAGCCTCCGTTGGCGGCTGGCACGACGCGGGCGATTACAACAAGTATGTGGTGAACGCCGGCGCGGCCGTCGGCGTGATGTTCCGCGCGTGGGAGGACTTCCGCCCACAGATCGAACGCGTAGGGCTCGATCTCCCCGAATCCGGCGGCAAGCTGCCTGACTTTCTCGCGGAATTGAAATGGGAAATCGACTGGCTGCTCACCATGCAAGCCGGTGACGGCTCGGTGTATCACAAGCTGAGCGCGAAAAACTTCTGCGGTTTCATTCTGCCGGAACGTGAAAGGGACCCGCGGTACTTCTCGCCAAGCGGAACGGCAGCCACCGCCGACTTCGTCGCCATGACGGCGATGGCCTCGCGGCACTTTGCGCCGTTCGACAAGCCCTATGCGGATACGTGCCTCGCCGCAGCTCAAAAATCATACGCGTATCTCAAGGCGCATCCCCAAGACGTTCGTCCGGACCAGAAGGAGTTTAAAACCGGCGGCTATGATTCGCCGGATGCCGATGACAGGCTGTGGGCCGCGGCCGAACTATGGGAAGCAACTGGCGACGAAGGAGCCCTCGATGACGTGGAGGCCGTGCTCAAGCGCGGCCGGAATGCGTCCTTCGACGCCGACTGGGATTGGGGCAATCTCAAGAATCTCGGTCTCCTTACCTATCTCTTCTCGAAAAGCGCCGGTCGCGATGAAGCCTTGGTGATGAAACTGCACAACAGCTTGGTCAGCGTCGCGGATCAAATCGCCACCACCGCGAAAATCCACGGCTACGCCCGACCGCTCGGCTCGCGCTACTACTGGGGATGCAACGGCTCGGCAGCGCGACAAACGCTCGTCCTACAGGCGGCCGCACGGCTATCCGGCGACAACAAGTACCGCGAGGCCGGACTGGACGCCCTGAACCACCTGCTGGGACGCAACTACTACGGCCGTTCGTTCGTGACTGGCCTGGGCCATCAGCCGCCGCTTCATCCGCACGACCGGCGATCGATCGCCGACGACGTGGCGAATCCCTGGCCAGGATACCTGGTCGGCGGACCGCAGCCGAATGCCGAGGGCTGGCATGACGATCAGGAAGACTACCGCAGTAACGAAATCGCCATCAATTGGAACGCCGCCCTGATCTACGCAACCGCGGGATACCTCAAGTAGGTCCCTTCTGCCGGAAGGCGCCCCCCAAGCTTATCAGCAAGTCGCACCTTTCGATTCGCAAAACTCACTTCCTTAAAAACTGGTTGACACAGCAAAAATCGCGGAAGACAGTGAGTTGCCGCCGGGGCAGTGCGTCACGCGGTTGGTGTTGAAATGCCGCTCGTCACAGGTCGCGCCGCCATCCTTGTCGATGCAGCAAACACTGACGATGCGGTGTCCGTTGTTGCAATAGCGCTGCTATTCCCCAAAACTGTTACTCTATATTAGCCACAGGGGGAGAGGCATTTTCCAGCTTGATCTCCTGAGCGCCTCCTCAGATCCAGACGAGGCCGCCGTGGATCTGAGGGACGGAGTGCTCAAGTCAGCTTGGTACAGTGGCAAGTTTGAGTTAAGCCGGGCCGGCCGCTGGCGGTTGCTGATCGGGCTGCGGCAACGGTTGCGGCGCTTGCGCTGGCGCTGCCCCCGGCGCTGGGGCTGCCTCTGCCCCCGGCGCCGCTCCCGGCGCTGGCGCCGGCGGAGCGATGACCTCCGGCTGCACTTGAGGCGGTTGTACCAGCGGAAGCTTCACGCCGTCTTCATTCTCAGCCCCGGCCGGCAGAAGCCCGTCGATTGGCACGCCGCCGCCGCCGAGGGCCTGGTAGGCCAGCACAACCGCGTCCAGTTGCTGCCGCTTGGTTTCGATCAGCGCCATTCTGACGTCAAACAGGTCACGTTGCGCGAACAGCACGTCGCCGTATTCGGCGCGGGCGCCTTGGAACAACTGCATCGCGGTGGTAACAGCGGACTGCAAGGACTGAAGCTGCTGCCGTTTGACCTGGATGCTCTGGCCATAGTTCTGGACTTTCGAGATACGGTTGACGACTTCCGTGAACGCGTTCAGCACGGTGCGCTGGTAGTTGTAAACCGCCTGCAATTGCTGCGCGTTCGCGGTGAGGTAGTCGGCCCGGATCGCGCGCCGGTTGATCGCCGGCGCCACCAGGTTGCCGGCGGCGTTGTAGATCAGGGATTCCGGACTCTGGAACAAGTACCGCGTGTTAAAGGCTTCGTAGCCCACGCCGGCGCTCAGAGTAAGCGCTGGAAAGAATCGTGCCCGGGCGACACGCACGTCCAGGCCCGCCGCCTGCAGCTCGCGTTCCGCCTGGCGGATGTCGGCGCGATTGAGGAGCAACTGCGACGGAACGCCGACGCTCAGCGTGTGGATGCTCAGGTTGAGATAGTCCAGCATCTCGCGCTGGACGCGCTGCGGGAAGCGACCGACGAGAAAGTTAATGCGGTTTTCGGTTTCGATGATATCCTGCTGGATGATGAATTTTTCGCTTTGGTTCTTGCGAACGTCAGCCTCGAACCGTTGCACGCCCAGCACCGTGTCGCGGCCGAATTGCATGCGGGCTTGGGCCATCGCCAGGCTTTGCTGCTGGATGGCGATCATGGCGTCCAGAATTTGCATGCGGCTGTCGAGCGCCAACAGCTCGTAGTAGTTCTCAGCGACCTCGGCGATCAACCGGGTGACGTAGTAGTTCCGCCCTTCAGCCGTGCTGAAGTAGCGTAGCACCGCGGCATCCTTCGCATTCCGCAATCTCCGCCAAATATCGATTTCCCAGGTGACGTCCGCGGCCACGAGGAAGTTGGGCAGCGGATCGGGGAAGCCCTTGCCCGGCGCCACCGTGAGCTGGTCCTCGACGGCGCCGTTGCGCGTGAAGCGGCTGGACTTCTCGAGCGACGCGCTCGTGCCCAGGCTCAGGAACGGCAGGTACGCCCCGGACCGCGCCAGGATTTCGTTGTTGGCGATCCGGATGTCCTGATTGCGGATCTTCAGCTCCTGATTGCCGGCCAGCGCCTGGTTGATCAAATCAACCAGCGTCGGATCGTTGAAGAACTCGCACCAGCGAATCTGGGCCGAGTTATCAAGATCCGTCTTGCCGTTGAAGCTGTCCGGCAACGCTTTGCCGGGCTCCGCATTCATGAGTTTCGGCAAGCAACACGACGGCAAGGCTAGCATGAAGCTGGCAATGACCGCCATGGTTTTCAGAAAAGCTTTAGTGCTGCTTGTCGCGCTCGAAGAGCTCGCTGAGGGGCTCATCATGTTCATCCCTGATAAGGCTGCGCCCGTCGGCCATCCTGCCGAACAGGTAGTAAAGACCGGGAATCACCAAGACCCCGATCACGGTGCCCACCAACATGCCTCCGGCCGCGGTGGTGCCAATCGTGCGGTTGCCGATCGCCCCGGCCCCGGTCGCGATGACCAACGGGATCAAGCCGGCGATAAAGGCGAACGACGTCATGAGAATCGGACGGAAGCGAAGTTTTCCGCCTTCGACGCCAGCTTCGGCGATGCCGAGGCCTTGCTGGCGCCTCTGAACCGCGAATTCGACGATCAAAATGGCATTCTTGCCCAAAAGACCGACCAACATCACCAGACCAATCTGAGCGTAGACGTCGTTGGTCAGCCCCATGGCCTGCAGGCAAAAGAAGGATCCGAAGAGTCCGATCGGCAAGGAGACGATGACGCCCAGCGGAATCAAGAAGCTCTCATACTGTCCCACCAGCACGAGGTACACGAACGCGACGACGATCAGGAAGATGTAGACCGACTCATTTCCCTTTCGCGACTCGTCGTACGAGAGGCCCTGCCAACCGACGCCGTAGCCGTGCGGCAAGCTCTCGGCGGCGATCTCGTTGACCGCCTTGATGGCCTGACCGGTGCTAAAGCCGGGGGCCGGGGCGGCTTGAATGACGGCGCATGGATAGAGGTTGAATCGCGTGATTTCGTTCAACCCCTGCTTCTTCTCCAGCGTGAGGAATGCGGAGTAGGGAACCATGTCCCCATTCTCGTTCTTCACGAACATGTTCTTGAAATCTCCCGGGAACCGCCGAAACTCCGGCAGCGCCTGGACATAGACCTTGTAGAACTGGTTGAAGAGAATGAAGCCTTGCTCGTACGTGCTGCCAATCATGATGTTCAGATTGTTCAGCGCCGCTTCGATCGACACGCCCTTCTGCATGGCCACGTCGTTGTTGATGACCAGCTCGTACTGCGGGTAGCCGGCGGTGTAGAAGGTGAACAGGTTTTTCACCTCGGGGCGCTTCGCAAGGGTCTGCATGAACTTATCGTTCACTTCGCCGAGCCGCTTGTAGTCGGCCACGCTCGAATTGGTCTTGTCGAGGACGACCAGCGAGATGCCGCCAGCGGTGCCGAAGCCGGGAACCGCGGGGGGTTCAAAGAACTCGAGCTTGATGTTGGCTATTTCACGGCACTTTTCCTCGAGCTGCTCGATGATCTGGCGCGCCGTCCGCTCGCGTTCTGACCAGGTTTTCAAGTTGATGATGCACGTTCCAGCGTTCGAACCGCGGCCTTCGGTCAGCACTTCGTAACCGGCCAGCGATGTGACGGAGGTAACCTCTTTGATCTCCTTGCAGATCGCCTCGAGCTCTTGAGCCTTGTGATTGGTGTATTCGAGCGTCGAGCCTGGCGGCGTCTGCAGCACCGCGTAAATGATGCCCTGATCCTCGCCCGGAATGAACCCAGTCGGGAGCTGCGTGTTGACCAGCACAATGCCGGCGGCGAAGCCGGCCACGACGAGGACAGTCAGCGTGCGGAAGCCGATGATCCGCCGCAGGATGCCCGCATAGCCGCTCGTGATCAACTCGACGGCGCGGTCGAAGGGCTTGCGCAACACGGGCACCAGAATCAGCAAAAAGCCAATGGGTCCCCACAAGAGATACGCCACATACGTGATGCCGGCCAGAATGGGCAAGCCAATAAACAGCGCGATCAGAATAGCGCGTAGGCTAAAATGCCACTTGCGACTAGTTTCGTGGCCCTCAGCGGCATGATCGTGGTGTTGGTGCGGTTTGAGAATCATCGCGCACAGCACGGGCGTCAGCGTCAGGGCCACGATGCCGGAGAGCACGATGGACGAGGCCATCGTGATGCCGAACTCGCGGTAGAACTTGCCGACGGGGCCGGGGATGAACGTCACCGGAATGAACACCGAGGTCATCACGAGGGTGATGGCGATGATGGCGCCGCTGATCTCGTGGACGACTTCCATGGTCGCGCGGTAGGGCGAGAGGTGCTTCTCGGCCATCTTGGCGTGTACCGCTTCCACGACCACGATGGCGTCGTCCACGACGACGCCGATGGCCAGCACCATGGCGAACAGCGTGATCAGATTGATGGAGAGTCCCATCAACTGCAAAACAAAAAAGCTACCGATGAGCGACACCGGAACCGCCAGCGTCGGAATGAGCGTGGACCGCAGGTCGCCCAGGAACATGTACACGACCAACGACACCAGGATGAAGGCTTCGATCAGGGTATGGAGCACCTTTTCGATCGAAGCGTCCACGAACTTGGAAACGTCGTAGGCCAGCTCGTAGTCCATGCCGGGCGGGAAGAATTCCTTCTTCATCTGCTCCAGCTCTTTTTTGATCTCCTCGATGACGGCGGCGGCGTTGGAGTTCGGGCTTTGCTTGAGAATGACGGACGCCGCTGGGTGGCCGTTGATGTCCGAGTAAATGTCGAAGAACTCGGAGCCAAGTTCCACTTTGCCGACGTCTTTTAGCCGCAGAATCTCGCCGTCGGGCTTCGCGCGGAGAATGATGTTCGCGTATTGGTCCGGCTTGTTGTAGCGCCCGATGTAGGTGAGCACGTACTCCTTGGACTGCGACATGATGCCAGTGGCCTGGCCGAGCCGCCCGGGCGAACCGATGACGCTCTGCGTCGCGAGGGCTTCCATCACCTCCTCGGCGGAGATCTTGTAAGCCCGCATGCGGTCGGGGTTCAACCAGATCCGCATCGCAAAGGAGCGGTTGCCCAAATTACGCGGGATGCCCATGCCCTGGATGCGCTTGAGCACCGGCATGACGTTTACGTTGGCGAAGTTGTAGAGGAACTTCTGGTCAGCGCTGGGGTCCGTGCTGTAGATGTTCACGTACATCAACATGCTCGGCACGACCTGGCTGACGAGGATGCCTTCGCGCCGCACCAGGGGCGGCAACCGGTTCATCATGATGTTGACCCGGTTCTGCACGTTGACAACGTTGATATTGGGATCGGTGCCCGGCTCGAAATAGATCGTGATCGTCGCCTCGCCGGCGCTGGTAGCCGACGAGACCATGTAGCGCATGTTCTGGACGCCATTAATGGATTGCTCCAACGGAATCAACACGGCGTCCACCAAAACATTCGCGCTGGCGCCCGGGTACGCGATCGAGACCTGCACGGTCGGCGGCGCGATGTTCGGGAACTGCGCGATCGGCAGCGTGGCGATTCCTAGCAAACCTAGGAATAGAATGATCAGCGAGATGACGATCGCCAGCGCTGGTCGGTGGAGAAACTTTGTGAACATCAAGAGCGGTTCCTACTCGGCTCGGTACTTCAACTCGCTGAGAACCTCTTTCGGATCGCGGAACTCCGGTTCCACCTTGCCGCCCTCGGTAACCTCGCGGATGCCCTCAAGAACGAACTTTTCGCCCGGTTTCAAGCCCTCGGAGATGACAAAGATGTCTTCCAGCTCGTGCTGCACTTTGATCTCGCGCGTGTGGACGACATTGTCGTCGCCGATCGCGTAGACGTACCGCTTGTCGAGAACCTCGAACGTCGCCCGCTGCGGGATGATGATCGCGTTGTGCTGCAGGTGGTGGATCAACACCGTGCCCGTCTGGCCGTACCGCAGCAGGCCTTCGGGGTTCGGGAAATCGGCGCGAAAGGCGATGTTCCCGGTCTCGTTGTTGAAATCGCCCTCGATCGCTCCGATCACGCCAGGCTGCTGAAACTTCTGGTTGTTGGCTAGCAGAAGTTCAATTTTCAGATCGGGATCGTTCCCCTGGTGTTCCTTGTATTCCAGGTATCCCGCCTCGGGCACCTGAAAGTAGACCCACATCACGCTGTTATCGGAGAGCGTGGTCAGGACGTCGCCCTCCTCGACCAGGCTGCCCTGCTGGTTCCGCTGGCGATCGATGATGCCGTCGAACGGAGCCTTGACCTCGCTGAAGTTCAATTCCGCTTCGGCGAGCTTCACCTGCGCGAGCATCTTGTTAAGCTTCGCCTGCGCCAGCTTTACCTCTTGGATCGATACGACCGGCGGCTTTCTCTCGTACAACATCGTGGTGTTGTAGAGCTCGATTTGCGCTAGCTGCGCCTCGGCCTTCTCGGTGTCCAGTTTGGCCTGATACAGAACGGGCATGACTTTGAACATCACGTCGCCCTGCTTGACGTGCTGGCCTTCCTTGACGTGGATCTCCTCGAGATATCCGGTCTCCAGCGCCTTCACTTCAATGTGCCGGCGCGAGTGAATCTGGCACACGTACGGCTGGGTGGTCGTGATGTCCTTCACGACGGGCGTCGTCGCCACGATCTTCCGCTGCTCGGGCTCCTGCTGTTGGGCCTCGGTTTTGCTGCAGCCGGGCAGCAGCGCCAGACAAGACAGACCAAGGACAAGGGTTAGATAGGGTACGAGTTTCATGGCGATGTCGCTTACTACTTTCCTCTCGGGGCCGTAGCCGGTTCGCTGGGCGGGAATCGTCGACTGTCGAGAGGATTCACTTTTTCCAGGGGGGCTTGATCCGTTGAATTGTTCCAAATGGGGCGAGAATTTGCCGAAGTGGCGGGTCGTTGCTCGGCCTGCGGCGGTTATCAGCCGCTTGATCGTGGCGCCTGCCGTACACTGCCTCCCTGCATTGCACTTAAGTTCCTTCGTATGTTGACGCGGCGCCATTGCCAGCAACGCAGCCACAGCAGCATGACGAGCCACGATATCGTTCCTTCGACGGTCCAGTCCAGCGCCGGCGATCGCGGCGACTGTCGCCGTAGTGCGTGGCTTGGCTGTTGC
>JAICUM010000319.1 GCA_025935855.1 Pirellulales bacterium
CCGCTCGCTCATCATGCTCATCAGCGTGCAGACATTGCAGCCAAAGTTCTGCTGCACGCTGGTCCAACACTGGATGGCCGTGGCGTCAATTGCGTTGGCGTCCATCCAACGCGCCAGCACGACGCCCAGCTTCGCCATTTGAATCAACTTTTCCACGGGCACTCCGGGAGCAGGCGCGTAGCCGCGGATGTCGTCGACCTTGGCGGCGACCGCGGCGTCGTTTTCCGTAAGCTGGCCAGCCGCAGCGAGGAATTCCGAAAGATCGACCGTCGTCACGCTGATTCCGTGCCGTTCGAGAATCTTCTCACTGTACCGCACCGTATTAAACGCGCTGGGCCTGGCGCCCACGGCTCCGAGCCGCACGCCATGAAGGCCATTCACCACTCGGCAGACGCGCAGGAACTGATCGAGATCAAACTCGAAGGCAGACGAGTCAATCGCCGTCACATGCTTCTCGGTGAGAGAAAACTTGATCCCGGCTTGAACTAGGTTATTGCACACCGAGATTTTGCCGCAGAACGCGTCGCGGCGCCGCGACACGCCAAGCTGGCCCAAATCGTCCGGATACGCCTGCACCAACACCGGCACGTTCAACTCGGCTAACTTCAGCGTGTCGGCAACGCCCTTTTCATCACCGAAGTTCGGCAGCACGACGAGCACGCCGTCGATCTCGTCCCGCCGCTGCCGAAACAGCTCCGCACACGCGCGGGCGTCGGCATGCGTCTCAACGCCGCCAAGCTTCGTCTTTTCCACCGAAAGCATGACCGGCGTGATGCCGCGCTTGCTAAACAGCTTGACGACATCCTCGCGCGCTTCGGCCACGAGCTGATCGGGAAAAAAATCGCGATTCCCGATGATCACGCCGAGTGTGGAAGGAGCGGGCCGCATGAATGCACCGAGCTGACAAGGACGCTGACGGAACTTGCATCATAAAAGTCGGTCGCCCAATCCGCCATGAGCGCGACCTTGCCATAGTCCCCGATTGCGGTATTCGGATACTGAGTTGCAATGGCACTGGCAAGTTTTGCCTTTGACCAGCGACGACTTCTCGGTCTTGTCAAGTGGCCTAGCAAGGGTGGGTCTCCAATCGGGCGATAAGAATTCGACGCGGCGGCGTCGGTCGTCGTCGATATATGACGAGCATCTCGCCAAAAAGCATGGAGGTGGAAAGCTCTCGCCAATGCGGTACCATGAGCGTGTAGATCCCCGGACGCAGCGAGTCAGCCCTTCCACACCATGCACGAACGAGTTCGCGCGACAATCTGGGGCGCCGGCATGACCGCTCTTTTGGGCGTGCTGATCGTGCTGGGTTCCCGCCGCTTGGACCACTTCGACGCCGCGTTGGTGGGGTACACATTCGCGACGCTATTCGCGACGTTCGGCATCGTCTATCGATACTCAATGTGGCTCCAGCGGCCGCCGACGCGGCGTTATTGGGTTCGGGGCTGGCAACTGTTTTTGAATCCACGGTATTTGGGGAACAATCTGCTGCAGTTTCTCCGCCGCGTTGGCGTGATGTTCGCTCTGAACGCGTTCATCTGGCGGCGCGGCACGATGCGCGGGGCGGCGCATTGGTGCCTGATGTGGGGGTGCGTGATCGCCGCGGCAATCACCTTTCCGCTGGTCTTCGGCTGGGTTCATTTTGAGACCGTCGAGGGCGACCTGCAGTCGTATCGAGCGTACGTGTTTGGCTTTCCCACGCTCGCGTTTCCGATTCACTCGTGGATTGCGTTCGCGGTGTTTCATGGACTGGTGTGGGCGTCGATTCTGGTGATCATCGGCGTGATGCTCGCCATGAAGCGGCGGATGACCGACCATGGCGCCGCCGCGGTTCAGCAATTTGCCGAGGATTATCTGCCGCTGATCGCCCTGTTTGCCATCAGCGCGACGGGCCTCATGCTGACGGCCAGCTACACGTGGATGCGCGGCTACGCCTACGATTTCCTGGCCATCCTGCACGCCATCACCGTGATTCTCACCTTGCTGTGGCTGCCGTTTGGCAAGTTCTTCCACATCTTTCAGCGGCCGGCCCAACTGGGCGTCAGTTTTTATAAGGACATCGGGGCCCGACTGGAGCAAGCCAACTGTCGCCGCTGCGGCGAGCCGTTCGCGTCGCGAATGCACGTGGAGGATTTGATCGACGTTGAGCGGGAACTGGGCTACCGGTACGAGCTCGAAGACCGCGAAGTTCAGCACTACCAATGGATTTGCCCTCGCTGCCGGCGATTGCTGCTGTCGATCGCTCAGGCCAATGAGTGGGCCGGCGTGCGCGGCGGCGGCCCGCTGCTCAGCGATCTGCCGAATGCCGGGATTTCCTCCAGTGATCGTCACCAGTAAGCGACCGACGCGCCATGGCCACGCTCCCTGTATCCCGCCTCGAAACCATCCAGCGCTTCGGCCCGCACCTGAGCTACCCGGCCGGCATGCGGCTCGACACCGCCGAAGACCCGGACAAAGTCGTGAAGACCCACTGCTGCTTCTGCGGCCAGCAGTGCGGCATTCAGCTCAAGGTGAAGGACAACGTCGTCATCGGGTTCGAGCCGTGGGAAGAGTTTCCCTTCAACCAGGGCATGCTGTGCCCCAAGGGCGTCCGCCGTTACCTGCAAGGCGCCCATCCCGACCGGCTCACGACGGCGTACCGGCGCGACGCCAACGCGGCCGGCGGATTCAGTCCGATGCCCTACGACGCGGCCGTTCGCCGCGTGGCCGAGGAGATCGACCGCATTCAATCCACGCACGGCGCCGATGCGTTCGCGGTGCTGAGCGGCGCCAGCCTGACGACGGAAAAGACGTACCTAATGGGCAAGTTCGCCCGCATGTGCCTGCGGACGGCGAACATCGACTACAACGGCCGGCTGTGCATGGTGAGCGCCGGCGCCGCCAACAAAAAAGCCTTCGGCATCGACCGCAGCGCGAATCCATGGTCGGACATTCCCAAGGCCGAGGTGGTGCTGATCGCGGGCTCGAATGTCGCCGAATGTTCGCCCATTACCACAAACTACGTCTGGCAAGCGCGTGAAAACGGCGCGAAGGTCATCGTCGTCGATCCGCGCATCACGCCGATCGCACGGACCTGCGATCTCTTTCTGCCCGTGAAGCCGGGCCGCGACGTCGCGCTGTTCAACGGCATCCTGCATTTGATGATCGAAAACGGCTGGATCGATCAGCGTTTCATCGAACAATTCGCGGTTGGCTTCGACGCCGTCGCTGAGCACGTGCGCCAGTGGACGCCGCGGCAAACGGCCGAGGTCACCGGCATCACTGAAAGCGCCATTCGCCAGGCCGCCGAGTGGTGGGGCCAGGCCAAGTCGAGCTTCTTGATGCACGCCCGCGGCATCGAGCACCATTCGCACGGCGTGTACAACGTGCTCTCGACTATAAACATAGTCCTTGCCTCCGGGCGCATTGGCCGTGAAGGCTGCGGCTACGCGACGATCACCGGGCAGGCGAACGGCCAAGGCGGGCGCGAGCATGGGCAAAAGTGCGATCAGCTTCCCGGCTTGCGCGACATCGAGAACCCTGAACACCGCGCCTACATCGCAAAAATCTGGGGCATCTCGCCGGATGACCTGCCGGGCAAAGGCGTGGACGCTTACGAAATCTTTCGCAAGATCGACCGCGGCGAAATCCGTGGGCTGTTGAGCATTTGCTTCAACCCCAAGGTCTCGCTGCCGGACAACAACTTTATCGGCAGGATGCTCGACAAGCTCGACTTCTACGTGGCGATCGACTTCTTTCTGAGTGAAAGCGCCCACCAGGCCGACATCGTGCTCCCCGGTTCGCTCCAGGAGGAGGACGAAGGCGTCGTCACAAGCGCCGAGGGACGCGTCATCAAGATCAACAAATGCGTCGATCCGCCCGGCGAAGCGCAGCAGGATTGGCGGATCATTCAGGACATCGCCGCCGGGCTTGGCCGTTCGAGGGGCTTTACCTTCAACGAGCCGCGCGAAATCTTCGATGAGTTGCGGCGAGCCTCGGCCGGCGGCATCGCGGATTACGCCGGCATCACCTATGAAAAGGTGGAGCGGCAGTTGGGAGTCTTCTGGCCGTGCCCCATGGACGATCATCCCGGTACGCCGCGGCTGTTCGAGCACGGCTCGTGGAATCCCGTGGCCCTGGGCCGCGGCCCGTTTTATTTTCCGGACGGCAAAGCACGCTTCAACGTGGCGACCTACACGCCGCCTGCCGAAGACGTGGATGCCGACTATCCGTTGATGCTGACCACGGGGCGGGTGGTGAGCCACTTTCTTTCCGGCGCCCAAACCCGGCGGATCGGCCCGCTGGTGGACCAGTACCCAGAGCCGCGACTGGAACTGCATCCGCAATTGGCCGAACAGCTCAGCATTCGCGATGGCGATTGGGCGACGGTCGAATCGCGGCGCGGCTCCTGCACCCTGCGGGCGCAGGTGGTTCGCACGATTCGCCCCGATACGGTATTCGTGCCTTATCACTGGGCGGGCGCCAAGAGCATCAACCAGGTGACGATCGCGGCGCAGGATCCGATCTCGAAGATTCCCGAATACAAAGTTTGCGCCGTGCGTGTGCGCCGCGAGGCGTCGCCGCCGGCCTATGCCCAGCAACTCGAGCCGCAGCAGTAGCCCACATGCCCGTTCCCGAGAATCACGAGTTCTTCATCGATCCCGGCCGCTGCATTGGCTGCCAGGCCTGCGTCCACGCGTGCAGCGAATGCGACACGCACCGCGGCCATTCGATGATTCATCTGGACTTCGTCGATCGCGCCCTGACTACGCAGACCGTGCCGGTCATCTGCATGCACTGCGACTCGCCGACGTGCGCCGAGGTATGCCCGGCCGACGCCATTAAGCGCAGCGAAGACGGCGTGGTGCAAACGGCCCGCAAGCCGCGGTGCATCGCCTGCAACAATTGCGTGCTCGCGTGCCCATTCGGCGTCCCCAAGATGAAGGCCGACTTCGAGCTGATGATGAAATGCGACATGTGCTACGACCGCACGTCTGTCGGCAAGAAGCCGATGTGCGCGACCGTCTGTCCGAGCGGCGCGTTGTATTTCGGCACACGCGATCAGATTGAATCCCTCCGCCGCGCCGCAACGCCCATCAACCAGTTTCGCTTCGGCGAGCAACTGATCCACACGAAAGTTCACATGATGGTCCCCAAGAGCCGCGGCCGGGAAATCGTCGACGTGGCGGCGGCGCTGTTCGAGGCGCCGGTCGGCCAGGACATGTCCTTGAACATTCTTCAATAACGGCTGCCTGACGACGGCTCGATGATCATGCCCTACTCAGATCCTGAAATACGCACGACGCCGCCCAATCGGTTGTCCGACGAAGTTCAGCCCCAGTGGCGGAGCGACTTTCCCATCGATTGGCCGCAGGACCACTACGTCGCGCGGCGGGATTTCACTAAATTCTTGTGTCTGACGAGTCTGGCGTTCGTCGTCGGCCAATTTTGGATTGTGCTGCAAAACTGGCGGCGACGGCGGCGTGGCGAGCTGCCGCTGGTAAAAATCGCCGCGAGGGGCGATCTTCCTGTTGGCGGCGCGCTGGTGTTCAACTATCCGGACGACGCCGAGCCATGCCTCTTGTTGCGCACGGCGGAAGACTCCTTTGTGGCTTACAGCCAGAAGTGTACCCATCTGGCCTGCGCGGTGACGCCCCGGTTTGACGAAGGCCGGCTTCACTGCCCCTGCCACCATGGGTATTTCGACCTCGCATCGGGCCGACCGCTGGCCGGTCCTCCGCGGCGGCCGCTCCCCC
>JAICUM010000362.1 GCA_025935855.1 Pirellulales bacterium
CGCTCCAAATACGGATTCATGCCGCACTCTTCGGTGAGCATCGACTTGCTCTTCACCACTCGCCGAACGCCCCGCTCGCGCAGCAATCCATGTACGATCTCGTTGTGCTCCGCCGCGTCCCGGGCCCAATGCACGACGGCGCCAAGCCGCGTCGCGTTCCGCTCGAACTGCTCCAAATAATCCGCCAGATGGGCGATGGTGTGCTGTTTGATCTGGGCGGCCCGCTCACGCAAATCCTCCCACTCCGGCAGGCTGTGGGCGCACTTGTCGCGCTTGGCCCGAATGAACCACAGGGCCTGATCATGCCAATGGGCATGCGCGTCGTCCACGACGAACTCGGCGGCGGCAACTGCGTGGTCCATCAAATTCCCATCGCCTCGACAAGCAGTTCCGCCACGTGCATCACGCGCATCGGCTTCCGCCGCCGGCGAAGCAGCCCGTCCATGTGCATGAGGCACGACATGTCGGCCGCGGTCAGCACCTCGGTCCCGGCGCGTTCGTGATCGGCGATGCGGTCCAGGCCCATCATACAGGACACGCCCTCTTCCTCGACGGCGAACGAGCCGCCGAACCCACAACATTCATCCGGCCGCGAAAGCTCCGAAAACGCGATCCCCTCGAACGACTCCAACAGCGACCGCACTTTGTTAAATGGAGCCACCATGCGCTCGCTGTTGCTCCCCAACCGCAGCTCGCGCAAGCCGTGGCAGCTCTGGTGCAAGCCGACGCGATGCGGAAACCGTCCCGCCGGCGGCATCGCCTTCAACACATCCGTCAAAAACTCACAGAGCTCAAACGTCTTGCCCGCGATATCGTGAACCGCCTGCTCATCCCCGATCAGCCCGTGGTAATGATGCCGCACCATCGCCACGCAACTGCCGCTCGGTCCGACGATGTAATCGAAGTCACTAAACGTCGCGATGAATCGCTCCGCCACGGGTCGCGCGTCATCGACGCAGCCAGAATTGGCCATCGGCTGTCCGCAGCACGTCTGCTCGCGAGGAAACTCGATGTCCCCCGCCTTAAAGTGTTCCAGCAGCTTCAGCGTCGCCACGCCGACCTGCGGATAGAACTGGTCGATGTAGCAGGGAATGAACAGGCCGATCCGCATGGAAGAGTTCGCTTGTCGTAAGCACTAAGCCATGGGATGCAATGGAGCGTCGAAAAGCCTCGTGCTGCCGCTTACTTTTTCTTGATCTTCGCCGGCTTGCAAATCTTTTTCTTCTTGTCCGACGTGGCGCCGCACGACTTGCACCGGAACTTGCCCGGCCGGTCCCACTCTTTTGGTTTGTCCTCGAGGCAGCTCACCGCCACTCCTCTTCGAAAAACGCCGGAACAACATTCACTCCGCTACTTTCGCAAAATTGAATGCTCCGGCTCGGCGTTCTGCGGCGCTTGCAGCGTCGGCTCGTTCGTGACCATGGAACGCACCGGCGGCTTCGCTGATGCCGGTGGCGGCGCCGGCAATTCTTCCCGTACCGCAGGCTTCGCCGCCGCATAGGATTGCTGAGTCGAAAGTCCCGGCGGCGTCTGCCGAACGATTTGCCCTTCGCCACGTTGTGGGCTCGCCTGAGCCGTAGCCGCGGCGTCACCACCATAGCGTCTCACCACCTCGCGCAGCGCCTCCTGCATCGCCCCATAGCTCGGCAGCGACGTGATCTGACGATATTCGGGATTCGCGCCGGCGGATTCGAATCGCTGCAACGTCTGAGCAACTGACCCCAGCCGCATGCGAACTTGCTGATTGGCGTCCGCCGGCGGCAGGGCATCGCCAGGCAGCCGCAAATAATTCCGCCAACTCTCGGCCGTCGTGAAGCCTCCCAAATCCTGCTGCAACCGCGCGGCCATCTGAATGACTCGATTTAATAGTTCGCTATCTGCCATGCGGCGCCATTCGGCGCTCGACGGAAGCGCAGCCGAATCCGTTGATGAATTCCGCGAGAAAAAAGGGCGGCCCGCAAACCGTCGATTTGGAGCGGCGCCGTAGTTCGGATTGGTCGCACCGTTGGGCGCCGCGTTACCCGGATTCGGTCCGACCCCGTAAGGAGGGATGACCAGCCCGCGCAGCGGACCGCCATAAATTCCATAACCGCCGATCGGACCGAGCCGAACAAAGGCGCCGGGACCATTCACAATCAGCCCGCGGCCACGCCCCACAATCACTTGTGCCGACGCCGGCTCCGCGAACGCCGTCAAAACCAGGGCGCTGGCGACCAAGAAAGCGATAGATTGAAGGGCGCGCATTGTTACCTCCGTAGCTGTTCGTTGCACCGCAGCGACACGCAAGCGAGCATGCCGTGGATCGGACATTATAGCGGCGAAATTGAATGCCGAGCAAATTGCTGGATCACGGCATTTGCGGGTCAATTACGGTAATCCCAGTGCTTTGAAAAGCTCCCAATTCCACAAGCGCCGCGGGCGTTTCACTTAGCGGAATCACCCGCCGCACGAGCCGCCGAGGATCCAGGCGGCCGCGAGACACCAAGTCGAGCAAGCCGCGATAATCAACGGCCGCCAACCCGTGACTTCCGTAGATCTCGAGCTCTCGCCCAATAACCGCTCCCATCGGCAGCGGCCGCGTGGCCTCGTCGCCCACTAGCAGCCCCACCTGCACGTGCCGCCCGCGCTTCCGCAAACAGCGAATTGAATTCGCCGCCGTGCCAGCGCTCCCTAAGCAATCCAGCGACACATGCGCGCCACGATCGGATAGGGCTCGTACATATTCAGCGATGTCGCCCTTCCCGCTCGCATCAATGGTATGCTCAGCTCCAAACTGTCGAGCCAGCGCAAGCGCCTCTTCGTTGATATCGATCGCGATAATTCGTGCATCAAGCGCTTTGGCGATCATCACCGCCGACAGCCCCAACCCGCCGCAGCCGTGAATCGCAACCCACATGCCCGGCCGCACGTTTCCTTGCAGCGCCACGGCGCGATAAGCCGTCCCCAGCCGGCAGCCCAAGCTCGCCGCCGTCACGAAATCCATTTCCTCCGGCAGCCGCACCAGGTTGAAGTCGGCATACCGCACGGCCACCGCTTCGGCGAATGATCCCCACGCCGTAAACCCCGGCTGAAATTGCCGATCGCAAACCTGCGGCGCACCTTCCAGGCACTCGGGGCAGCTTCCGCACCCGGCGACAAATGGCATCGTCACCCGATCGCCGGGACGCCACTTCCGCACCTCGGCGCCGACTTCCAGAATCTCACCGGCGAGCTCATGCCCCGGCACATGCGGCAGCTGCTTGATGTCCGAATCATGCCCTCGCCAGCCATGCCAATCGCTCCGGCAGAGCCCGGTCGCACGAACCGCAATGACCACGCCATCTGGCTCCGGCCGAGGGTCATCAACGTTTTCCACTCGGGGCGGCGCGCCGAATTCATCGTAAAGAACTGCGCGCATCACGCCGCCGCCGCCTGAGCAATCACATGCCGCATCAAGGAATAGTCAGACTACTTCGGCGGCCGAGCCGTTGATTTCCGAACTATCAAATCAGCGCCCACTCGGATCGTCGTCGGCGGACTTTCCGCCATGTCGCCGTCGAGCCGATCGAGAATCAACTGGGCCGCCCGCCGGCCAATCTCCCGCGGCCGCTGCCGCATCGTCGTCAGCGCCGGACGCATCGTGGCGGCGAAATCAAGGTCCGCAAACCCCACCACCGAAATATCTTGCGGGATTTCCAACCCCATTTCAATCGCCGTTTCATACAAGTATCGCGCTTCGTGATCCGTCACCGCGAACACCGCCGTCGGCCGCGGATTCTGCGACAGGATCTCACGCGCGATCTCCAGCCCATCGGTCCCCCAGGCGTTCAACCGCCAGCTTCGCACCTTGCCGCCGCCAAGCTCTTCGACGGCCTGCTCAAAACATTCACGCCGCCGCACGGCCCACGCCTGCCACGCCGCTTCGCGCGAGGACAAGCAAGCAATATCGCGGTGGCCAAGGTTCACCAGATGCTCAGCAACCGCGCGAGCACTCGCCGCTTCGTCCGTTTCAATCGAGTCGGCGATCTGATCCTCCGAATACTCGTGGTCGATCACCGCCACCGGCACCTTGCGTTCGAGCAGCTCGCGGAAGTGGTCGTAATACGCCACGGCGAACGACGGCCAAAGAATCAGCCCGTCCACGCGCCGGTCCAACAGCCGGCTAATCTGCTTGAACCCTTCGTCCTCGTCCTTCTCAAAGTGGGGCATCTCCTGGCAGTCGCCGACCCACACGGTGATCGGCAAATAATCCGCCGACGCCAGCACGATGTGAATGCCCGCGAGCACGTCCACCCAGAATGAATCGAACGGCGGAATCATCACGCCGATTGTCCGCGTCCGGCCTGTCTGCATCCCGTTGACGAGCAGATTCCGCCGCCACCCCAATTGTCGGGCGGCGTCCAGCACCCGGTCGCAGGTTTCGGCCCCGAACCGCTGCCGTTCGCCCCGCAGAATCCGTGACGCGGCGCTCAGAGACACATTAGCTTTTTCGGCGACATCCTTCAGCCGGGGACCCTGGAAACCGGGCATTTCATGCACTCGTGGGCGACGGGAAGCAAAGAAGAGTTACTTGTAATATCACGCTAACGCTGCCCGCCAGCAATCCGCCCGCCATGAAAAAGGCCCGATTTCCCGCGTGTTAAACTAGTTGAACGGGAAGCCTTTCCCGATTAGACTGCATTGAACGGCTTACCAAACGGTAGTTTTCCAGCCGCGACGAACTCACCGAACGCTCCCCAACCTCACGTTCGGAACTTCATTTCACAGGACCCCCGTTAATGCCCAGTGATCGGTCATCCGCTCGATCCGGAGGAGGAGCCGTCCTCACGCCGGCCAAATCCCGGGACGGCGCCAAGCCCAAGGCCGCAACCTCCTCGATTCCCTGGCAGGAGCGGCCCGCCGGCTGCCACGACGTCGTCTGGCGCCACGCCGGCAACCCCGTGATCGATCGCCGTCCCTTGCCGGACGTGCTCGGCATTTACAACAGCGCCGTCGTTCCGTTTGGCGACGGCTTCGCCGCCGTCTTCCGCCTCGAAGACCGCACCCGCTTTCCGCGGCTCCACATGGGCTGGAGCGACGACGGCCTGCAGTGGCACATTGAACCCAAGCCGATTGAGTTCGCCAACCGCCCTGACGAAGGCGCCGAGGAAAGCGACTACGCCTACGACCCGCGCGTCGTGAAAATCGAGGACAAGTAC
>JAICUM010000363.1 GCA_025935855.1 Pirellulales bacterium
AATTGATTTGCTTGGCACCCTCGCACCGAGCCGGCGGCGCGGGCGGCCCTATCGAACTCCTTCGATGTGACGGCGCTACGCTTCCGGCAACGTCGGCAAGAAGCAGATTCGCGCCGCCCGCAATCGCATTGCCAATACCCCCGCCGGGGCAAAGTTCCGCGATGAGAAGATTGGTTAAAGCATCTGCACGTTCGCCGTGAACATCGGGAGGGTTGTAGACAGTATCGCGGATTGCGAAGTAATGCTCGATCCTTGCTGGTAACTAGATAATGTGCTGAAACTGTTCTGTACCGTGAAGGATTTTGAGAGGGTATTGTTGGTGTCGTTGCTTTCGGGGATGCGGTTTACATCATCGACATAGGCTTCGATCGTGTGGGTGCCGGCGGTGGCGGTCCAGGTGCCGACGTTTGCCACCGGGCCGTCATTGGCGGTCAGCGTTACCGAGGCGCCCGGGGCCAGCGACGAGAAGTCGTTGTCCGACCAGCTCACCTTGGCGCCGTCCACGAAAAAGGCGGCGGCGAGAACCGTGCCGGCCGGTGTCGGCGCGGTCCCTTGATTGGTGACGGTGGCGGAAAACGTCAGGGCATCGCCGGTTTGCGCCGACGCCGGCGACCAGCCGACATTGTTCACCACCAGGTCGGGAGCCGCCGGGGCGGTCGCCGGAGCGGTCGCTATGCCGCCGCCGGTATCCCCCGGCCCGCCGTAATTTGCCTGCGGCGTTACCGCGACGGCGTTCGGGTCGTTTGAATAGACATGGACGTAATCGACCTGAAAGTTTGCCGGAAACACCGTGGAGCCATTGATCGTGTTTCCGTTGAAGCCGCCAACCGTCGCGTCGAGGATGACCCATTGCGGAATCGCATTCGCCGCATTGACGTTGGTACTCGTCTGGAAAACCTGAACCCCGTCGTAGTACCAGTTGATCGAGGTCGGCGTCCACAACGCCCCGACGACGTGCCAGGCCGACGGATCAAGGCCGGTGACGGTGTTCGAGACGCCGACCGCGTTGTTGCCGTCGACCGGGTTCGCATAGTGCCACGTCGTGTAGTCCGAGGTCGGCGTGCTGCCGAGCCATTCCGAGATGTCGTTTTCCGGGAAATTCCAGCCCTGCGCGTCGGTCCAGAAATCTGCCCCGATCCCCGGCGCATTGCTCGGCAGTTTGATGCGCGCTTCCCAATAGCCGTAGGTCTGCAGGTAATTGCTCGTTATCGCCGCCGTATGGTACCCGCCCCCGGTTTGCGTAACGGCAAAGTTGGCGACGCCATTGGCAACGGTCAGGTTCGTCGAATCCCAGAACTGCGCATTGCCGTAGGTCGGATAGGTATGATCCGCCGTTCCGTCACCCGGCACCTGCCATTTCTGCTTATCAATCGCGTTGCCATTGAATTCCTCGTCAAACGTCAGCTTCCACGACGAGCCCCCCGTGATCGGCGTGTTCACAGCCATCGACTAACCTCGCTGATAGTTTTCGTGAAGTTGGGTTCTGTTGGGATGAGGTTTTGCCCGCGCACCCCGAAAACACCTTCCGGGTGCATCAACCATAGGTGGCTTGCGGGCGCAGAGCATTCCGCGGCCCGTGCGAGTGCAGCGGGCCGATCCGCCCAATTCGGCTACTTGGAGCGTGCGCCTAGAAGATTGTCAAAATACGCTTCCCCTGATTTGGGCGGAGCCGAAAGGATTCGGTCAATCTGATCCGTCATCTCGACCAAGAATCTCTCGCGCGAAAACCGCCTTGCATGCGCCGTAATCTTGTCAGATTCGAACCGAATCTTCCGAAATTCGGCGACCCCCGAAATGATCCCTTCAATACTTTGATCAAAAAACAGCGACCCCGTCAACCCCGGCACCACGGTCTCGGTTGCCCCGCCGCGGCCATACGCGATAACGGGACGACCGCTGGCCATCGCTTCGATCGGAACGATCCCGAAATCCTCTTCGCCAGGGAAAATCAGCGCTTGGCAGCGCGCATAATGACGGCGCAGCTCGTCAAACGGTTGCGGACCCAGGACTGTTACGGTCGGCCCGGCCAATCGGCGCATCTTCTGGAGCATCTCGCCCCCGCCGATGACGACGAGTTTCTCTTTCATCCTGTTGAATGCTTCGATCGCCAGATCGGGCCGCTTGTAGGGGACGAGTTCACCGACCATAAGCATGTAGTCGCCGCGCTCGCCGTCCGAGACCGGCTGGAAGTCTTCTACGCTCACTGGCGGCCAGACGACGGCAGCATCACGGCCGTAATAACGACGGATCCGCGCCGCGACCGTGTTGGAATTGGCGACGAAGGAGTCGACACGGCCTGCTGACACCGCATCCCACAGCCGCAGGTAATGCGCAAAAATCGGCATCGCCAGCCGCGTGAGCGCGCCGGCACCGGCCTGGTACTCGTGGTACATATTCCAAATATAACGCATTGGAGAATGGCAATAGCATAGGTGGCGCGCTGCGGGCGATGGAATGACCCCTTTTGCCGGCCCCGCCTCGCTGCTGATGATCAGGTCGTAATCGCGCAAATCGAGTTGCTCAAGGGCGAGCGGCATCAACGGCAGATAGCGTTTGTATAGGCGTGCCGCTGCGGGTAATGACATAATGAATGTCGTTTGGACCCGATGACGCCGTATCTTCGCTGAAACCGCCTCCGGCACGTAGACGTGTGTGAAAATATCAGCGTCAGGGAACATGTCGCACAGGGATTCAAGAACCTTTTCCCCGCCGCGCATGCCGACCAACCAGTAGTGTACGATCGCGACTTTCATGATGGCTCCCACTTTCGACGTACCGAAAGAGGTAGAGGTGCAGGAGGATATCCGTGGGGAAACGGCGGCACTTTCTGAAAAAAAGCCTCCGAGTATGTCGTGCCCCCGACATTGATTACAGACCGTGTTGCCTGGGCTCATCGCCCTGACCAAACGACAGCCCGAGTTCAATGCTGCGGTCTTCCTGAAGTTCCGACAAGCGACCGACCGAATCTATCCGCTAGCGGACCCGCTCCGGCAGCGGCGAGTGCGAGCTGAAGGCTCAGTGGCCCTTCGGCAGGCCGCGTAAAGCGGTGCGGCGCATCTTTGTTCAAGCAGCGGGTTCCGGCGTGTGCCGACGGATTCGCCGGCTCAGGGCGGCCTGTCGAGTGCACGCGCCCCGCAGTGTCTCGGGGGCGCGAGCTGCGGCACCGCCCGTGATCAGCACATGCCGCAGCGGCGGGATCCCGGCACCATCGGCGCGGATGACAATTAGGCACGCCATGCCCGTCTTTAAGATATGCCCGGCGTACTTCTGCGGCAGGGTCCTCCTGTGCTATACGTAAGTAACAAATTGGCCGGGGGCGCGATGACCGTCGTGGCTGGGCTTTTCATCGCCGGCGCGCTGCTCGGCGCGGCAATACGGCTGCCTCTATTCCTGCTGGTCCTTGCCGCAGCGGCGTTCTTGGCGGGTCTTTCAGCCGCCCCCCAAGGGCTCGTCGCCGCTCTGCGGGACGGGGCCATCGCGGCGATCGCATTACAGCTCGGATACGCGGCCGGGATCATTATGCGCGCTGTCGTTGGGAATCTTCGCCATCGCTGGGCGGCAAGCCGCCGGGCGGGCCAGCACCGTAACTCCACCACCGATTGAAACGGGGTCTCCGCTACCCAATTGGACGGCCGCACCGCCGCAACCACAAGCTAAAGCCGACCAATACAATCTCGCAGCAAATCAACGTCCGAACTCTTCTCAACAACGTCGGCAGGCTCATCATTTTGTTGGTCATCGTCGCGTCCTTCGGGTCGGTTGAATGGATCCAACCAAACCCTACCGAAAGATCGGCGATGACCACCGCTGTGGATGACTGGCCCGCTGCCGCCCGATTCGTGGCGATCGCGCGGCGGGCCAGTTACACACAGCTCCTATACCACTCGGTGGGACACGACCAGCCTTAGTCGGTTAAGTCTGCTTCTCTCGGCGTACCTCTACAGCACCCTTGAGGCCACAAAAGCAATTATTTAAGTTCCGGAGCAGCTCGGCTGAAGCCGGTCCGGGCAGCCGCAAACGGTGCATTTTCCGGTAAGTAATGGATCGCGCACGGCGCAGGGGCGGTGCCCGGTAGTCGGGTTCCTGCGCAAAACCGAAAAAACCGATCGATTAAAAAGTTTCCTGCCGGCGTTTTTGCGACGCTTGGGAGAACAAGATGCAACTCGGCAAAACCATCTCCTCCCCGGACCCCTTCAATAGTGCTGCCGTTAAACAAACCATCACCGGCTCGAGTCCCGAGCGGGATCACGCAGCGGCGGCCTATTCCAATCCCGCGCGCGATGCACCGGAGGCGCTCGGCGGCGGAGTTAAACGATGGTTTGACGCCGCAACCGCATTATCAGCAATCATTGTTTTGCTGCCGCTGCTCTGTTTGATCGCCATTGCCATCAAGCTTGCAGATGGCGGCCCGGTCTTGTATCGCCATCGCCGCATCGGGCGTTGCGGCTCGACATTCGACTGCCTGAAATTCCGTACAATGGTGGTCGATGCGGACCAGGTCCTGCAGCAGCATCTGGCGTTAGATTGCCAGGCATCTCGGGAATGGGCGGAAAAGCAGAAGCTGACGAGCGACCCACGGATAACTGCTCTTGGCGGAGCTCTCAGAAAGTCCAGCCTCGATGAGCTGCCGCAACTGTTCAACATTTTGAAGGGAGAGATGAGCGTCGTTGGGCCTCGCCCGATCGTGTCGGCGGAGGTGCCGAAATACGGCGAGTGCCTTGCGTATTATTATCGCGCGCGCCCGGGCCTGACGGGGCTCTGGCAAATAAGCGGCCGTAATGATGTCGATTATGCAACGCGGGTGGCGCTCGATCGCGAGTACACAGAGAATTGGAGTTTTTGGAAAGATGCGATGATTATTATAATGACATTCCGGGTGGTCGTGACATCTCGCGGCTGCTATTAGCAGGTCAATAGAATAGATGGGGACGATCTGGAATCAAGATGGCGGTGACCGGTGGACGTCCGCATGTTCGGCAGGCGAGCGGCTGCAAGCCTCTCCCTGGGGCATTTTCTTGAGGTGACCGAGTTTAGGTAATGATTGCATCGTGGAAACCGCCGGGTTATTTGGCGTTAAAGCCCTTAGCCGTTCTTCTAAGCAGCTCGGCCGGCTCGGCCTTGTTGGCGTTTGCCATTCAGTTGCTGCTGACCCGCGCGCTGAGCATC
>JAICUM010000245.1 GCA_025935855.1 Pirellulales bacterium
CCGTGTGCGGATGACATAACACGGCGGTTAAAAAGCCGCCGCTGCGCCGCGCTTTGCTCTTGTTTCGATCCACTTCTCGTCGAGCAACTCAGCTATGAATCGCTCCATCGGCGGCAGGGAATTCGCCCGCCTTGTCCTGGCGCTCGTCGTCTTCGGCTTGTCAGCGTCTTCGCACGCCGCGGATCAGACCGAGCCCGAGCGGTTGGCGGAAACGCTCATCAAAAGCAAAAAGTCAACGGATAAGCGCCTTGGCGAGCGCTGGCAGCAGCTCGTTCGCCAGCGGCAATGGGGCGACGACAAAGGCAAATACAAAGTCTTCGCCAAGTACGTGTCGCACGAACCCGATTTCAAATCCGTCAAGCTGCTCGTGTTCGTCAAGAACGGCGCCCAGCCGTCGCACAAGGAAGTGATTGTTCCCTTCAACCGGCTCGGCAAAGCGGAACAAACGCTGGTGAAGCAGATCGACCGGATGCACAAACAAGTCGAGGAGGCGGCCGCCGCGGTCGAACCCGCCGAAGGCGCCGCGAAAGCAAGAGCGGCCGCTGGCCCGGAAGGGCAGGGCAGCCCGCCCGGCGGACCGGAAGCGCGACCAGGCGAAGCAACGCCCGGGCCTGAAGAACGCGCGCCCATGGCGACGGTTCCCGCCGCGGGACCTGAGGGCGTCCCCGCCGCAAACCTGCCTCCGAGCGCCGCGCCACCGGGCGGCGCCCCGCCGGGATACGGCCCGCCGGGCGCTCAAGGCCAGCCGCCTACGGCGGCGCTCAACGCCCCGCGCGATCACAACACCGCCGTGATGCCGGACGCCGCCGCCTGGCGAACCGACTTCAATGCGTTCGCCGCCAACCTGTCCGCGGCAAAGGCCGGCGAAGACCAGAAATGGGTCGTCCAGTTCGGCGAGCTGAACGATCTCAAAGCCGCCTACGAAGCCTCCTACGCCATGGGCCACGTGCTTGGCCAGAAGATTCCGGGCGGCGCCAGATTTGGCCAGCTCATGATGGCCGGGCAGGCATATGGCATGGCCGCCGCGAAGCTCGGCGAGGTCACCTGGCAAACGACGATCGCCGCGCCGATCGAACCGGGCGCCGCCGGCATCAAGCACGACCTGAAGCTCTCGGAGCCGCTCTCGATTTCGCTAGCCGTCGTTGACGGCGACGTCGGCGATTTCCGTCGCTTCAAAGCGGGCGACCGCGTCAAGTTCATCGGCCGCTTCTACGACCTCGGCGGCGGCGGCGAGACGCCGCACATCACGCTGCACGTGCGCTTCCCGGACGACCAGACAGGCGCCGCCCAAGCGGACAACACGGCGCTTCGCCGGCAGCACTAGCGCCGCGCACTTTCGTCAGCCTTCAGCGCCAGCTGCCCAAAATACGGCGTCCCGTCGCGAACAATCTCAAACCGCACCGAGCCCAGCTTCGAGATCGAGTCCGCCCGATCCAGAATGAACTGCACGTCGTCCTGGCTCGTGGTGTGCCAGCGATGAATTTGGATCAAAATGTCCCCTTTGATCACCCCTTGCGTGGCCGCCGAGCTCCCCGGCTTCACCGCCGTCACGCGCATGCCGCCGTCCAGCGGCAGTCCGGCCTTGCGCAGCGTCGCCGCGGACTCCGGTTCAAGCATCAGCCCGAACGCCTCCCACGTCGCTTGCTGAAAGCCGCCCGAGGGCTGGCTTTCACGCGAGGTGCGCGCCACGTCGATGTCTCGCGTTCGCCCCGGTTTCGCCGCCAGCTTCAGTTCCAGCGAAACTTCCTTCCCATTCCGCTGCACGAGCAGCGGTATCGATTCGCCGGCGCGATGACCGAGCAGAGCCCGCTCCACGTCGAGCGGCCGCTCGATCTTCGTCGTGCCGATTTGCTCGAGCTGATCGCCCCGTTCCAGCCCGCCTTCTTGAGCCGGGCTGTCGCGATCGATGCGTGCGACCGTCACCGGCCCGCGCGGACCGTCCACCGCCAGTGGCGTGATGCCGTGCCACTGGCTTTCAAGCCGCTCGACGCTCATCAGCCGCGTCGCGACGTCAAGCGCTTTGTCGACCGGAATCGCAAAGCCGATCCCCTGCGCCCCAGCTCGCACGGCCACGTTCAGCCCCACCATCTCGCCGTCGAGATTCATCAGCGGCCCGCCGGAGTTGCCGGGGTTGATGCTCGCATCGGTTTGAATCAAGTCGAGATACTGCTGCGTCTCGTTCACCTGCACGTTGCGGTGCAGCGCACTGATGATGCCGGACGTGACGGTGTGCTCGTAACCATACGCGTTGCCCACCGCGACGACCGTTTCGCCGGTCATCAGATCGCTCGACGTGCCGAGGTGAATCGTCTCCAGCGGCTGCGGCGTGCGAATGCGAATCAGCGCGAGGTCCGTTTCGCGATCCTGGGCGATGAGCTGCGCGACATACGCCTGCCCGGCTTCGAGCGTGACGTTGATGGTCCGCACGCCGTCCACCACGTGGTTGTTCGTCAGGATGTAACCGCGAGGATCGATCACCACGCCCGTGCCCATGCCGTTCACTTCGCGCGGCACCGCGACGCCGCGGCCCGCCGGCGCCGGTTCGGTGACGGATTTCTGCCCCTGGATGTTCACCACCGCTGGCGCCGCGTCGCGCACCGCCTTCACGATCGGCGTGACGCGATTAACGCCAGCGGCCAGCGCCGGCGGAGCGTTCACGAGGGCGGCTGCGGTGAATGCAAGAAGCCAAGGGGCGCATCGCGAGAATCGCAAGCACGCGAACGGGCGCAGTGGTGGCATCGCGGGTCGTCCAGGGAAGGCAAGCCGCCTCGCGCGAAAGAGCGGGGTGCGCGGGCCGCGCCAAAGTGCGGTGGACTCAAACGGGATTTGACATCCCCGTTGATCGGCGGCGCCTTACGATGCGCTTAAACGCTACAATCGCGCCCCCGCACAGAGTGCCTAGCTTGTTGACCCTGCTAGCGAGTAAGAGTGTCGCCAAACTGCGAGCGGCGACTGGGCGACTCGAGCAGTTTAAGCGAACCAGACGCTAGCGCGTTCCGGCTGATTTAATTAGCCGCAGGGCGCTAGCCCTCGGTTTTCGAAGCTAGTCACGCCCCGGCACCGTGAGCTGATTCCGATACGCTGCTTCCACGTCGCCGCGCGACGGCTCCGGAGCATCCGGCCGCGCCGGCGAGAGCACCGGCTGAATCGGTACCGGCAAGAACTTCGGCGGCAGGACCGGTCGCAGCGTCGCCGGCGGCGGTCCCGGCTGCGGACGCTGACAAAGCTTGCACGTTTCGCAAGACGCCAAGCCACCCCCACGGCCATTCTCGCACGCTTCGCATTGACCGCATCCGTCGCCGCAGTTCACCTGGTCACACCCCGGCCGGCACATCCTCGCCAGCCGGCACAGCGGGCACTGGTTCTCGCAGGTCGAGCAACCGCCGGGCGAGCAGCTCGCGCAGCCCAGCGCGGTCACCGAGATCGCGACGGCCAGCGCCACGAAGCGAAGCTTGAAGAGCGTGGCAGTCATGCGATCGAAGCGCAAGATGATGAGGAGAATCTATTTCCCAATATCGGCGCCACGCCAGCGGAAACTTCCGCGCAATCGTCAAACTTTAACGTTGGACCCCCAGCGCCATCCTGCTGTCACTCCTCCGACTTCGGCGGCGGCGCCCCATACAGCAGCTTCGGCAGCAACTGCAGCCCCAGGAAAATCACCAGCATCGCCAGCAGCGCATGCGGCCAGAACTGCGCCACCGGAATCCCAAACACGCCGGCAATCCAACCCCCAACGAGCATCACCGGCACAAGCACCACCAGCACTCCGCACCCCAGCGCGGCCATCGTCCCTTTGAACGCCAGATGCTCGGTCAATTGCTGCTCGTGGATGTCGATCATCCGCCCTCGCCGCAGGCTGATTTCGATCGAGTCGGCCAGCTCCATCGCGTGCAGCGCCTCCGGCCAGGTCGAGTCGCCGCCGCGCTCCACCGCCGCGACAAACGCATCAACCGCCCTCGCCGCCGGAAGCTGATCCAGCACGATCGCCTCGCCGCCCGATTCGTGCAGCTTCGTGGCCGGGTCGATCGCCTCCCCCGCCGGATCAAACTCCGCCGTCACCCGCCCGCGCTCGAACACCAGCGAAATAGTCAGCCCTTCGCCCGCGCCCCCGGGCGGCTCGACATTCCACCGCACCGGCACGTCGCCAGGCCCGAGCAGTTGCACGCTCAGCCCCGAATAGCTCGCCTCGTCACCGGCCGCCCCCGCGTGCGCCCCGATGCGGTTCAGCCGGCCCGCCACTCGGTCCAGCAGCTCCACATCGCGCGCGAAGTGCCACAGTACCGTCGGCCGATCGCGCTCCACCAGCGAGCGCGTGGCGACCACTTGCTCAATCCGCCCCAACTCCGGGTGCCCGCCGGCCACCCATTCGGCGAACCGCCCAAGCTCCTCCCACATCACGAGCGGATTGTAGTGCCGCAGTACCGCCCCGCTTTCCGTGCGGGCCATGTCGATTTCAAAATACGTCAGCACCGACGGAACCACCGGGAAGACCGCCAGCACCGGCAGGCCGAACCGCACGAGCTCCTGCACCTGCCGCCCGCGCAGCTCCTCGTCGGCGAGTCCCTGCCCCACGATCACCGCGTCGGCAATGTCGCCGTTCAGCAAGTCCTCCCAACTGTCCGCCTCGTCCGCGCCGCTCAGCCAACTTGGCGGGGCGTCGCCGGCCGCCCCCAGGTCGCCCTGCCAGCGTAGTTCGTGCCCCGCCGAAAGGGCCGCCGCGGCGAGCTCCAGGCTTTCAACGTCGGCTCCCAGCAAGGCGAATTTCATGCACGTTGAGCCTAATCAACCCGCCGCCGCCCAACAACTGGCGCTCTGAGCGACGCAGGAAAGTGATACAATGGAAAACGACCTCGCGACGGTGAAGAACAAGTTCGAAACCGGCATGAGAAACGGGTGCCACTGCTGGCTCGTCCAGCAGTGCCGAAGCATGACGAACGGGTGCCACTGCTGGCTCGTCCAGCAGTGCCGAAGCGGGTAGAAAGCCACCTTGTCGAACAACCCAGCAGCGGCAGACAAGCTCCGACGAGCTTCCTGCCACCAACAAAACACAACTATTCAATGGATGGCCCGCCGATGACGCGGTGTGTTTTCAATAGCTCTTGGCTCGCGACGACAGCCCGAATCCTCGTCGTATTTACCTGCCTGGGCATCGCCCAAGCCGCCCGCGCCGACGAGCAGCCCGCCCCCGAGCAAGCTCCGCCGGCATCTCAGCCCTCCCCCGCCGCCCCGGCCACTGCTGCCGCCGCCGCGAGTCCTCAGCCCACCATCGATCCAGCCGTACTCGCCCAGTGGATCCAGCAGCTCGACGACGACCGTTACGGCGTTCGCGAAGCCGCCCAAAAACGGCTCATCGTCGCCGGCGCCCACTGCCTGGACGCCGTCGCCAAAACCGCCGCCAGCGGCTCCTTGGAAAGCTCCACTCGCGCCGTCAACGTCCTCTTAGCCTGGGCCGACTCGAAAGACACGTCACTGAGCGAAGCGTCGCTCGAGAAAATCGCCCAGCTTCAAAGCCGCCCCATCGAGGCCGCCGCCGCCGCCGACCGCCTGGCCGTCGTCCGCGAAGCCGCCGCCGTCGAGGCCATCAAAAAATTCCACGGCCGATTTGACTACGACCGCACCGTCGGCCCCGCCGTCGGCATGCCCCAGCCGCTGCGCCTCATCATCGGCTCGCACTGGACCGGCGGCGCCGACGGCCTCCGCCACGTCGCCGCCGTGCGCAGCGTCCACACCCTCAGCCTCTGGCACGCCCCGCTCGACGACTCCGCCCTGCAGCACCTGATGGACCTGCCGCACGTCCGCAAGATCGAAGTCTACGGCACGCCCATCTCCGAAGAGGCGATCGCCAAACTCAAAGCCCACGCGCCGCAAGTCTTCCTCGACGTCCGCAGCGGCGCCCGATTGGGCATTCAAGGCATCAACTGCGAGCAAGTTCTCCCCGACAGCCCCGCCCAAAAAGCCGGCCTCCGCCAGCACGACCGCATCACCGAATTCGCCGGCGAGGCGCTCGACCCCGCGAAGTCGCAGCAGGAGCAGTTCGAGCAACTGACGAAGCTCATCTCCGAGTGCAAACCGGGCGACAGCAAACCCATCAAAGTCTCACGGCTCGACCCCAAGACCGGCAAGGCGGAAACGGTCGAGCTCAAAGTCACCTTCGACGGCTGGGACGACGACCAACGCCTGGCCAACACGCCGGCTGTCCAAGACCCCTTCGCCATGCCCGCCGGCGTCCCCCGCGCGATCATGGTCGGCCCCAACCGCGTCATCATCCGCGGCGGCGTTCAACGGGGTAACCAGGTATTCCCGAACGCGCGTTAGAAAGATTCAGCTGCGTCCCCTTTTCTCTCTTGTGGCTTGGTCCATGCGGGACTGATTTCCAGTCTCGCCCAATCTTTGGCGACGACGTTTAGGCGTGGTAACATGACAGTCAAGGTTGCGACGGCCACTTGCACGGAGTCGATGCTAATGTCTCGTTCAGTCCATCAAATCGTATGCCTAGGCAGCTTTACCCTCTCGGCAGCTTTTCTCTTCGCGCCGCCCGCAGCGGCCAATCTGATCCTCGTCGATGTTCAGCACCGAGCGCCTTCGCCCTCGGAACAGTCAGCCGCCGATGAACCGGTTCCGCAGAATTCCACAATCTACTCGTTGCGGGTGGTGACTGACTCCGACATTATTTCCATTAGTGAAGTCAGAATCGTCCTAGGCTCTGGTAATCTTTATAATCATTCTCTTGGCGACCCACAAAATGCGAACTCGCCAATACCAGCTTTTATCGCAGTCTTTCCTAGCTTGTCTGCCGACAGCTACTTCGACACGCCGGGCCAAACAACGCGCACCGGTCCAGACCTTCCGGGGGTTGGAACGACCACGTTCTCGGATACGACCAACGACTTTGCCCCGTTCCAATTCCAATTCGCCCAACTGACCGTGGTTAATGGTCACACCGTCCCTGCGTTTCATTTCACGATAAACACTCAAGATACAGCCAATCCAAGCGCCGTTTATTCAAAGCACTTTGACATCGTGTGGGCAGAGCCCACAAGCGCCGCGCTAAGCTTGTCGCCCATGTTGGCGCTTGTGGTGATTCGCCGTCGCCAAATCGCCTAACTCCCGCCCGCCATTCTCGGCTATGCTGACGGCAAACCCCGAGGGCTCGGAAGCGTGCGCTTTTCTCTCAAGTGGCTTCTGGCCGGCATGGTCTACGTGGCGATTGCCGCGGCG
>JAICUM010000113.1 GCA_025935855.1 Pirellulales bacterium
CGCGGGCGCCGAGCTCGCTCACGATCTGCCCATCAACCTGGACGCGGCCTTCGACGATGAGCTGTTCGCATTCGCGCCGGCTGCCGATGCCGGCCGCGGCGAGCACCTTTTGCAGTCGATCGCCGTGCGGCGCTTCCCCTTCGCCGCGCGGAACGCTGGCCGGCGCCGGCCGCCGCTTGCGAAAGCCGCCTTGGGCTTTGGCCTTCTTAAACGCAGGCTTGCGATGATCACGCTTTGGCGGACGTCCGGGCATGCTAACTCACGCGTTCGTAACGAGAATCGTAAACACGCATGATACTCGCAGAACGGACGCCCTTCACCCGTAACGGCGACTTTTAGTCGTCGCGCCATAGAACCCTCGCCATACTAACCCGCTGCGTAAGCGAGGGCTGGCTGCGAATTGCCTCGCTCACGCTTCGGGTTAGTTTTTGCCATCATCTATCGATGTTTTGACGGTATTCACCGGCCTTACCGCTGGCTTCAATACCGCGGCGTGGCGATTACCGGCGGGCCTACTGGCACAGGCGGCCCCACCGTGACCGGAGCCGTAGTCGCCGGCAGAGGCGCCGCGAACGGCACTTCCTGCCGCGGCCTCAGGCCGTGCGACCGCAGGAACTGCTGCGACCGTTCCACCTGGTTCCGCGGCGGACCCACCTCGCGCGGCCGGCCGCCATCAATGGCCGGCGCCAAATCGTTCTCGGGATACGGGTCAAACACTTCCGCGTTCGCCCGTTGGAGCTCCACCCTGCCAGGATGCTCAAGCTGCGGCTTCCGCACCGCCGAGGAACACGCCGGCAGCGATAGGCAGACCATCGCCGTCACACAAAGCGCATGGATTGGGCGCATAGTAACTAACTGCGGGATGAGGGTGGGCGAGGCAACACGGCGAAAGCCGGCGTAGAAAATCGGCGGCGAATCGTATCGCGTACCGCGGAACCCCGCTAGCCGAGCCTGATTGCCCGCTGCTAGCGCTCAAAAATGTCCAGAATCACCGCCCTGCTCCGCGGGCGCAGCTCGACCGCTCCCGCCGCCGCTGGCACGAGCGCCGTGTCCCCCAGCGCTAGCGGCTGCCCGTCCGCCGATTTCTCAGCCTCAAGTTCGCCGTCGATCACCGCAATTAGATGGCACCGCCCGTCGCCCCCCACCGCCTCGGGCGTTGAGAGGCCCATCCGGTCGAGCACGAACTTGTCACAGTCCACCAGCCGCTGCACCTCGCCCCCCACGGCGCGCGGCGTTTGCGGCTCCGCCGGCCCGAGCGAGAAATCAATCGCTTCCAAGCCCTGCTGGATGTGCAGCGAGCGCGGCTTCCCGCTCGCATCCACGCGGTTCCAGTCGAACAGCCGGAACGTTGTGTCGCTGGCCTGTTGAATCTCCGCCACGAGCAGCCCCGCCCCTAACGCGTGAACCGTTCCCGCCGGGATGAATAAACACTCGCCGACGCGTGGCTCGATCGTGTGCAAACAATCTTCAAGCCGGCCTTCGTCGAGCGCCTCGGCCAGCTTGAGCCGATCGACGCCATGCCGCAGCCCCGCGTAAATCTTGGCGCCCGGCTCGGCTGCGAGGACCACCCACGCTTCGGTCTTCCCCAGGTCGGGCGGCGTGAGCTTCGCCGCTTGCTCGTCATTCGGATGCACCTGCACCGAAAGCGTGCGGTTGCAATCCAGAAACTTCATCAAGAGCGGAAACTGCTTGTGCCCCGCGTGCAGCCCGAGTAAGTCTTTGCCATGTTCGCGGACCAGCTCGCCGAGCGACAGGCCTTTGAGCGGCCCCGCCGTGACCACGCTCTGATCGGCGCCGTGATCGACCACCTCCCAGCTCTCGGCATAGTCCTCCCCCTCGCCGATGCCCTTGCCGAGCACCGTTTCCAGCCGCCGCCCGCCCCACAAATATCGGCGGAAAATCGGCTCGAACCGCAGCAGGTAATCGCACGTTGCCATAAGTTTCTGAGTCGCCAGGGGTGCCACTGGCATGTTGCCAGTGAGAAGTGCTAAGCGAGTACCCACTTCAGCACTGGCAGGATGCCAGTGGCACCCAGTTCGATCGGCTTTCTGAACATCAATAGCCGCGGGGCTTGCGCCGCGAATCCGCCGCGGCGATCCGCCGTGGTGGGCGGCGGGGCTAAATGCATCACACTTGTTCGTGCCCGCGTTGTCCGCCACTTTCCGCGCATGTAACATACAAGATTCCCCCCCGGCACGCACCGCGTGCCACTCTCAGCGCCCGCCCCGACATGCCCTCCTTCCGCAAGCCCACTGGAACCGACGACGAATCTCGGCTCGAGCAGTCGAAGATGTCGTTCGGCCAGCACTTGGAGGAACTGCGCAAGGCACTCTTCAAATCGGTCGCCGCGCTGTTCATCGGCTTCCTCGTCGGTCTATGGTTTGGAAATGACGTCATTCGGTACATCCAGAAGCCGTTGAACGCCTCGCTGGAACGCTTCTATGTCCGCCAGGCTGCCGCCAAGCAACATATTTCTCCTGAGCAGTTGGAAGAGCTGGGCTTGATGCCCGAAGAGTACCTCGTGGCGCCGCAGGATTTGGCCGCGATGCTCAAGCAGGCGTTTCCAAAGTTGGCCGATCAGCTCGACGCCGCCGCGCCCGCCGATGCTTCAAAGCCGCCGGCGCCGGCGCAGGAAAACGACACGAAGGCCTCAACGGCTGAAAAGGATGGCAAGGTGGAATCGGCCGCCCTGAGCAGCGATCAGATGCTCCACTTCCGCGTCTATCGTCCCATCAGTGAGGATGCGCGCCTACGCGTCGTGGCGTTGAACGCCCAAGAGCCGTTCATGGTCTACATCCATTCGGCCTTCATCACGGGCATCATGTTCTCGAGCCCGTTCGTGTTTTACTTCATCTGGGAATTCATTGCCGCCGGCCTCTACCGCCGCGAGCAGCGATACGTCTACACGTACCTGCCGATCAGCGTGTTTTTGTTCATCGCCGGAGCGGCACTGGCGTTTTTCTTCGCCTTCCAGCCGCTGTTGGACTTCCTCCTCTGGTACTACGAGCGGATGCACGTCGATCCGAACATGCGGCTATCGGAGTGGATTAGTTTGGTGCTGTTCATGACGCTCGGCTTCGGCGTCGCCTTCCAATTGCCGATGGCGATGGTGCTGCTCGAGCGCATCGGCATCTTCACGCGCGAGACCTACTGGCACAAATGGAAGGCCGCCGTGGTGGTGATCGCGATCCTAGCTGCCATCCTCACGCCGTCGCCGGACCCGTACAGCATGCTGCTGATGGGCGTGCCGATGACGCTGCTGTACTTCGGCGGCATCTGGCTCTGCAAAGTCATGCCCGGCACAAGCCTCGCCGGGCCTTCGCAATTGCTGAAACCGCGGGCGTGATCGAGCGGAGATCGGCCTCGGAACATCCCTCGAGAATTGCATCTAGCGGCTTAGCATCGCTGTGTTAAGGCCTGTAAGGCCGAGCTAGGAAAGCCCAGGGCGCAGCCCTGGGTAACGAAGTCGCCTTCAAACCATAGCCCTGTAGGGGCGCGCTTATCAATCAAATATTAGCGCGCCCTTACAGGGCTTTCGTTCACATGAGCGACCGATGACCCAGGGCGGCGTCCGCCGTTGGCGGCCTTGCCCTGGGCTACCATAGCGCGGCCTTTCAGGCCTGAAGAAGCATCGCGGCGACGTTTCCACCATCATCCTTCGCGCCGGCCGCCGCGCCATTCGGGCAACTGCCCTCGTCCGGCAATCTCTTCAAACCCCTGCACCAGGTAGGCCAGCAACACCGCCAGCGCGATCGAATAGCCGATCATCCCGAACACGTAGCCCGTCAAAAAGTGCCGCACGTCATTGCTTTCGGCGAACATCATCGCCGGCGCCATCAATAGGAACGGCAAGCAGGGCGCCAGGCCAATTTCAAAAAGTTCATCGCTATGAGGACCATGCCCGCCGGCCACCGCGATCGGGCAGCAGCACATCATGTACACGCCGCCCAGCACGAGCGTGACCAATAGCGTCAGCCCCATCGCCCGCAGGCTGGTTGAAGAGCGTGCGGAGAACGTCAGTCCCAGCGCCGTGATGAACGTCAGTAGCAGCATCAGCGTGCCGAACATCGCCCCCGTCACGAACGCATAGCGCAGGTCAAACACGCAGCCCAACGACCAACTGAACAGCAGCAGCGCGATGCCATAGCGCAGCGAATACAAATTGCCGACAAGCTTTCCGCCGATGATCTCTCCCCCGGAGAGCGGCGTCGAGAGCAGCGACACCCAGGTGTCGCGCTCCTTCTCGACGGTGATGAGGCTGGCGCTCCGCGCGGCGGCCATCAACAGCAGCCCGCTCCCAATAAAAGCGGACATGCCATACAGCAACTCGGTAAATTGCCGCGGCACGTCGTGGGTGAGGGCGTACCAAAACCAGTACAGAATGAATCCCATCACGGTGGTCACGATCGCGATCATCGCCAGCCAGCCGATGATTCCCAGCCGCGTCTTGGCCGTGCCGGCAAACGCCTCTTTCCAGATCATCGGCTGATCGCCGATCCGCGGCCGCCACCGCGGCGAGCGCTTAAACAGCCGCCTCTTCTGCCGTTCACCGCGCGAAAGTTCCCGCAGGTGTACGCGCCGCACGGCCAGCGTCGCCAGCGTCAACAGCACGAGCGCCAATCCGACGTGCCCGGCCGCCATCCGCAGCGCCGGTCCGAAATCGAAGCCCGCTCCGGCCGCCCAGATGTTCGACATGTAACGAATCATGAGCACCAGCGGGTTCACCGCGTCTACCGCGTCGAACGCGGGCTCTGCGTAGTCGTACCACCACCACTCGTTGCTCAAGTAAAAGGCGCCCAGCGCGTTGAGCACCCACGGGATGAACAACAGCGCCGCGAGCACGACATACACGCGAATCGTTGCATCCTTCGACCGCTTCGACCACACCGAAACGCACACGCTCAGCGCCGTGACCGCGAGCGCCGTGCTCCCCGCGATCAAAAACGACGCCACCAGCAAATCCGCCGGAATGCCGCCGAGCAGCCGGAACAAGAACAAAATCGGCAGGCTGACCAGCAGCAATTGGCCCACGAGCAGCAGCCGCGCGATCGTCTTGCCAACGACGATCTCCAAATTCGACAAGTCGGTGGCGAACAGATACTCAATTGTCCGCCGCTCGCGCTCCGTGGCGATCGTTCCCACGGCCATCGCCGGCGCCACGGCCAGAATCCCGATCATCTGCACCCACATGAACGACACGAAAAACGTCGTGGCGATCATCGCCTGCTCGCTGATGGAGAGTTCCCGTTGCGAGCGATACGAGTAGGCGCTGGCGACACACATCCACAGAACGCAGAGAATTAGAGCGGCGAACGCCACGCGCAAGAAAAAATAACGCCGCCGCCGCGCCGCCCCCACCATCTCCACGCGAAAGATAGGCCCCAACACCATAGCGGCCCATCGTAACAGGGCCGACCCAGCCCGGCCATCTCGCCACGGCGAGTCGCCTGCGGAGACCTGGCCACCAGGCGCCTACAGGGGTGGGGAGTCTTTTGCGCCGGTAGAGCGTCTCTTGAGAATTCACCCCCTTGTCGCAAAAGACTCCCGACCCCTTCGACGCCGCTATCTCATCTCTACTGGCCCTGGCACCTGACGACTGGCCCCTCAAATCTGATAATTCAACTCCGGCCGCATATCGTCCGGCGTTTCGTCCTTGATCCGCAGCCGCGGCCGCTCCATGACGACCGTCGAATGCGGCGCCACGCTGCTGGTGAGCCACACGCTGGAGCCGACGATCGAGTCGTGTCCCACGACCGTTCGGCCGCCGAGGATCGTGGCGTTCGCGTACACGACCACGCGGTCTTCGATCGTCGGGTGCCGCTTCTGGCCGCGCACCAGGTTGCCGTCGCCGTCGGTGGCGAAGCTCAGCGCGCCGAGCGTCACGCCTTGGTACAGCTTCACGTGCTCGCCGATGTGGCAGGTTTCGCCGACCACCACGCCCGTGCCGTGGTCGATGAAAAAATATTCGCCGATCGTGGCGCCTGGGTGGATGTCGATGCCCGTGCGACTATGAGCCCACTCGGTCATCATCCGCGGGATGAAAGGGATGTTCAGCTCGTACAGCAAATGGGCGAGCCGATAGACGGTGATCGCCTCCAGGCCGGGATAGCAGAAGATCACCTCGGCGGGCGATTTGCACGCCGGGTCCCCTTCGTACGCCGCCTGCACGTCGGTGGCCAGCACTTCGCGCAGCTCAGGCAGCAGGTCGAGAAACTGCAGCGTCTTCGCCTGGCCGAGCGCTTCGTAATCTTCCGATCCGTCGCAGTCGCTGGTGGCGCCCGCCTCGTGCCGCAGGGCCCGGCCAATTTGCGTGGTGAGCCGATCGTGCAGCCGGTCGATGATGTCGCCCACATAGTAGCCGACGTTGCCGTGATGCAGCCCTTCGCGGCGGCGATAGCCGGGGAACATGATCTCGGTCAGCTCGTTGATGGCGGCGACCACCTCGTCGTACCTCGGCAACGGGCAGTGGTCGAGGTGGTTGATCGAGCCGACCTTGTCGTAAGTCGCTACGATCCGCTCGGTGATTTGCGGAAGCTGGTCTTTGAGTCGAAAGTCGGTCGCCATCGTTAGCTCCGAAGTGAACCCCTGGCGTCGCCAGTGGGCAGAATTTTTTGTAGTTGCGGTGCTTACCAGTGGTTCCCCAAGCAGGCGGGGACAAGATCGCGCCGGCAATCCAAACGCCGGCGCGGAAAGAAGGTCCCGCCTAAGCGGGACAAGTACAGCGGCAACAAGCGGCAAGCATGTTCACGGTTTTAACCCATTGTGGGTAAATCGGAGGCGAGGCCATCGAGGAAGTGTGGGCCTCTCGCTCGGCGAGAGGCGACCATCTCGCTCCAGCGAGATGGCTACACTTGCTCGGCGGGAGCCTTGTCCACCAGCTCAGACAACCGCTGGTCCTCCCAGGTTCTCTCGGCAAACCCGGACCAGCAAGTTTAACCATTTTACCGCCTGAAGCGATGCCCGCCCCCCAGTAGCGGCGGTTTTCAACCGCCGGCCACCCAGCGGCGCCACGGGGTCGTGAGTCTTTTGCGACCGGGGAGCATATTTCAAGAAGAAAGCCCCCAGTCGCAAAAGACTCCCGACGCCTTCAGCAATGTTGCCTCTTCGCAACGCCCAAATCCGCGCATCGCGGCAAAACCGCATCACCGAGCATGATACGCTTTCACTGGAACGCTTCTCTTCCCTCAGCCTGGGGCGGCTGTGTACGGCATCCTTCACGATCGCGATGCGCTGTGGATTCTGGCTGCGCTGGTGCCGCTGGGCATCGCGTCGGCCGCGTGGGCGCTGCAACTGGCCTGCGGGTTCTGCTCGGTCGATCCGCCCGAGTTCGCTCAGGCCGTGACCACCGTGGTCATCATCGCCGTTTCAAATTCCATCCTGCGGCTGGTGCTGCAGAACACCGGCTACGGCGACGGCATCGGCGCCGAGTATATGGCGCCGCTGTTGATGACCAGCGCGGTGATTTCGCTCAGCCTACCTACCGGGCCGTTCGTCGCCGCGACGATTACCGCGGTGGAGCTGGTATTGTGCGGGATGATCTACTGCGGGCTGGTCTGGCTGCACACCGTGGTAGCACAGTCGCTCTCGATGCTCGCCTGAGTCCAAACGGGGTCGGGAGTCTTTTGCGACTGGGGAGCACCTTTGAAGAGTTGAGTCTCCAGTCGAAAAAGACTCCCGACCCCTTTCGCGTTCCACTCACTCCACGTCTTCCTTCACCTTTGCCTTGCTCATGATGTCCTGCTGCACGTTCCCCGGCACGACGTCGTAGTGCGAGAACTCCATCGTGAAGCTTCCCTGTCCGCCGGTCATCGACGAAAGCGTGCGGGCGTAGGTCGTCACCTCCGACAGTGGCGCCTTGGCTTCGACCGTCGTCTGCCCGCCGCCGGCGGACTCCATCCCCACCATCTGGCCGCGCCGGCCGGAAAGATCGCTCGACACGTCGCCCACCTTGTCCGCCGGCACCGTGATGTGCAGATTCACCACCGGTTCCAACAAACAGGGCCGGGCCTTCTTGAACACGTCGGCGAACACCTTGCTCGCCGCGATGCGGAACGCCGTTTCGTTGCTGTCCACCGGGTGGTCCTTGCCGAAGTACACCTCCATGCACACGTTCTGCACTGGAAATCCGGCGATGACGCCCTGCTTGGTTCGCTCGAGGAATCCCTTTTCGATCGCGGGCATGAAGTTGCCGGGGATCGAGCCGCCGACCACCGAATCGACCCACAAGAAATTGCTTTCCTTGTGGTAGTGCGAGTTCTTGAGCTGCGGGAACCGCTCTTTCGTGGCGAACGATTCCGGGTCGGTCCCTTCCGGGAAGGGGTAAATCCGCGCATGCACTTCGGCGAACTGCCCCGAGCCGCCGGTCTGCTTCTTGTGCCTGTAGCTCGAATCGGCGTTCATCTGCACCGTTTCGCGATACGGGATCTTCGGTTCGTGCGTCTCGATCTCCACGTGGTCGCGCCGCTTCAGCCGCTCTTTCATGAGCAAAAGGTGCAGCTCGCTCATGCCGGTGAGCACCATTTCCTTGGTTTCAGGATCGTGCTCCAGGTGGATCGTGCGTTCCTCTTCAGTGATCTTGTGCAGGGCGCCGGACAGCTTCGCTTCGTCGCCGCGGTTCTTCGGAGCGACGGCCAGGCCCACCATCGGCGTGGGGAAGTTGAGCGGCGGCAGCTCCACGTCGCCCAGCGACGTGCCGGTGTGCAGGTCCTCGCACTTGGCCACCGCCACGATGTCGCCGGGGCCGGCTTCGTCCGTGGGCTGCGTGGCGCCGGCTTGCACTTCCAATAGCGGGCCGAGCTTCACCCCCTTGCGGGCCGCCGCGGAATGCACGGTCGAATCACGCTTTAGCGTGCCGGCATAGACGCGAATGTAGCTCAGCCGCTGTACGAACGGGTCGATCCGCGTCTTGAACACCTGTGCGGCCAGCGGCGCTGCGGGATCGGGTTTCAGCGTCACCTCGTCGCCATTCGTCGCAGCCTTTCGCGGCACGGCCGTCGGCGGCAACGCGGCGGTGGCCAGCACGTCCAGCAGCTCCTTCACGCCGACTTCCTTCTTCGCGGAGGTGAATACAATCGGCGTGAGCGTCCCGGCGGCAATTGCCTGGACCATCAGCTTCGACAGCTCGTCGGCCGACGGCATCTCGCCTTCGAAGTATCGCTCCATCGTCTTCTCATCGACTTCGATGATCGACTCGACGAGCGACTCGTGAATCTGCTTCACGTCGAGCTCGGCGCCGTCTGAGCCGGCCGGCGGGTTAAGCGTGCTGACGACGCCCTTCACGTGGTCGCCCAAACCGACCGGCACGTTCAGCGGCACGCAGCCGTTGCCGAAGGTTTCTTTGATCGCCGCCAAGAGGCCCGCGAGATCGATGTTCTCCGCGTCGAGCTTCGTCACGACGATGATCCGCCCGCAGCCGGCCTTCCCCGCTTCTTGCCAGGCCCGCCGCGTGTTCACCTTGATGCCGGCATGGGCGTCGATCGCGATGAGCGCCGTTTCCACCGCCCGCAAGGCTCCAATCATCTGGCCCACGAGGTCCGGATAGCCCGGCGTGTCGATGATATTGATTCGCTTCCCCGCATGGTCCAGATGCACGACCGCCGCTTCGATCGAGTGCTTGTGGTGCTTCTCCTCTTCGTCGAAGTCGCAGATGCTCGTGCCGGCGTCCACGCTGGGGTTGCCCTTCACGGCGCCGCTGAGCGTGAGCAAGTGATCCACCAGCGTTGTCTTGCCCGCGCTGCCGTGTCCACAGATGGCGATGTTACGAATGTCGGCGACGTTTCTAGCCATGGCGTGTTTATCCGTAAGGGCTTGTGTGAGCGAATCAAGAAATCCATCGCACGATGAGTTGAGTCTTGTCAGGTTGGCGCGCGGGCGGTTCCAGTGCGAGCGGCGGCCAGCGCGTCGCGAAGCGTGAGCGTCCCAACGTACAGCGCTTTGCCCACGATGGCGCCCGTTAGCCCTGCGTCCGCGAGCTTCGCCACGTCCTCCGCCGTGGTGACGCCGCCGGAGGCAATCACCGGCAGATCGATCGCCTGCTGCATCTCGCGCATCGCGGCGACGTTCGGCCCTTGCAGCATGCCGTCGGTCGCGATGTCGGTGTAGATGATCGCCGCCAGCGGATGGTCGGCAAACTGCCGCACCAGATCGACGGCGTGAACCGAGCTCGTCTCCAGCCACCCGTCCGTGGCGACCAGCCCGCCACGCGCATCGACGCCCAGCGCCAGCCGCCCCGGATACTTGCTGCACATGTCCCTGAACCACTCGGGACGCTTGAGCGCCGACGTCCCCAGCACGAGCCGCGTCAGTCCCATGGCAAGCAGGCTGTCAATCGTCGACTCGTCGCGAATGCCGCCGCCCAGCTCACATTGAATAGTGACCGCCGACAGAACGGCCCGCACCGCGTCCAGATTCACCGGCCGCCCGGCACGGGCGCCGTCCAAATCGACCAGGTGCAGGTGCTCGGCCCCCTGCCGCTGAAAGTCGCGGGCCACGCCGGCCGGGTCGTCGCCGTACACGGTTTCGCGACGGTAATCCCCTTGCTCAAGCCGGACGCATTTGCCGCCTAACAGATCGATTGCGGGCCAAATCTGCATGACGGCCTACCGGTTCCATGCGCGGCTGCGGACGAAAAGCGACACCCCAAAATATCGCAGAGCGCGCGGGCGTTTTCAAGCGATGGGCCCTGCGAGAAGAACGTGGCTTCTGTGCATAGCCTCAGAGTTCCGCGAAGTTTTTCAGCAATCGCAGGCCCGCCGCTTGGCTCTTTTCTGGATGAAACTGCGTGGCGAAGAGATTGCCGCGCTGAATCACGGCGCAGAATGGCTTGGGATAGGACGCCTCGCCGGCGATGACGCTTTCCTCCTTCGGCGCGACGTAGTACGAGTGTACGAAGTAAAAGTAGGCGCCGTCGTCGATGCC
>JAICUM010000391.1 GCA_025935855.1 Pirellulales bacterium
CCTCGACGTGCCCAACCGAAAGCTCGAGCTGCTGGTGCCGATCGAGGAGCTCGAGAAACGCAAGAAGGCGTGGGTTCCACCGCCGCCGCATCCCGGCAGCGACCGCGGCTACACCGGCCTGTTCCACCGCACCGTGCTGCAGGCCGACGAGGGCGTGGACTTCGATTTCCTCGGACCGGCGAAGAAATAGCGGCGAGCGGCTTCCGCCGTTTTCACCGTCCTCGTCCAAACGCGCCGTTTTCTGCGTCAGCAGAAGGCGGCGCGTTTCCTTTTGATGGTTGCAGGTCATGCGGCGATTCTACTAACCACTGCTGACGCCACCCAATAAAGGCAATGGCTTCGTCTGATTGCCAATGAAGACAGGCCATCGCGAGCGTTCCATTGTGCGCCGGGAGCGCTCAACAGCAGAAGCCGGGTGCAATCCTGTGGACAACATCCGCGGCCTGTGCGCCGCCTCTTTTTCGCTCCGTGCTTGTGGCGCCGCTGCAACAGTGAGACCTAACGGCGCAGTTGTGCTTTCCGCCGAGGGAAGAATCGTTGGCTTGCACTAAACTGGTCGGCGCCGTGTGTTTTCGGCGTGTTTGCAACCTAATCAAGGATTGGGGGAGATAGGAAGATGAAGAAGACTCTGGCGGTGGCCGCCCTTGCCGCCGCGTTGCCGCTCGGCGCCCAGGCGCAAAGCGTCCCAGGCATCTATATTGGCGCCGAAGGCGGCCTGAACTGGATGTTCAACAGTTCCTTCAACACCGTCTTCACTGTCCCCGGTTTGGGCGGCGGGGTTGGTACTTCAGTTCCCACGAACGCCACGTTCAACACCGGTTGGGCGGCGGGCGGCATGGTCGGTTACGACTTTGTCGGACCGCGCGTCGAACTCGAAGGCCTCTATCGCCAGAACAACGGAAACATCAGCGCGAACGTCCTGGGCCTCAGTGTCATCAACAGCGGCGTCACCATCAGCCAGACGACGGTGATGGCCAACGCCTACTACGATTTCTGGGCCGATCAGCCCTTCACGCCGTATATCGGCGCGGGTGCCGGCGTCGCTTTCATCAACAGCAATGTCGGCCAGATCAACCTCAGCAGCTCGAGCACACAGTTCGCTTACCAGTACATGATGGGCGTCGGGTACAAGATCAGCCCGAGCCTCCGCGTGAACCTGGAAGGCCGCTACTTCGGCACCACCCAGCCCGGCTTCTCGGGCAACAGCAATTTGCTCGGGACCCCCGTCAACGTGAGCGGCACCTATCCGAACAACAACATAACGTTGATGGCGAGCCTGCAGTACAAGTTCGGCGCGCCGGCTGAAGTTGCGCCGCCGCCCCCGCCGCCGGTGGCTCAGGCGCCGTCGTTCATGGTGTTCTTCGATTGGGACCGCTCGAACCTGTCGCAGCAGGCGCTGAACACGATCCGCCAGGCCGCCGATCAGTTCAAGGCGACGGGCAAGGCCCGGATCACTGCGACCGGCCACACCGATCGCTCGGGCCCGGAGAGCTACAACATGGCGCTGTCGCTGCGCCGTGCCAATGCGGTCAAGGACGCCTTGGTGCGCGACGGCGTGCCGGCGACGGCGATCTCGGTCATCGGCAAGGGCGAGACCCAGCCGCTGGTCCAGACGGCTGACGGCGTGCGCGAACCGCAGAACCGCCGCGTCGAGATCGTCCTCCAGTAGGACCGGTCATCAGACCGACCGAAAAGGGCGGCGTCGAGCCGCCCTTTTTGCGCCTATCGTGCGCAGCCGGACTTCGGGGCGACCGCGCCGAGGGCCTGGACCTCCACGAGCTGCGGTCCTTGCGTCTTCGCGAGGAACATGTCGAGGATGGCGTGGTGATCCTTGCCGATGGTGACAGGCCCACCCGGCGAATCGAACGTGATGCCCTCGAGGGCATCCGTCAGCGCTTCCTTGTCGACCTTGCCGGCCTTCTCGAGCGCCGCCTTCACTGCGAACAAAGTGTTGTAGTGCGTTTCGACATAGTTCGAGACCGCTTTGTCGGGCCCCGCCTTGGCGCGTGCCTTGGCGGCGAAAGCCCTGGCCTTCGGATCATCGCTCGCGACGACGAACGGCACGGCGGCGTAGATGTTGTCGACCTTGCCGCCGAACGCCTTGAGGTCGGCCTCGGTCAGGCCGAGGAAGGCGACCGTCGTCGTCTTGAACAGGCCGCGATCGGACGCGTAGGGAATGAAACCCATGCCGTCGCCCTTCAGGGCATAGAGCAGGACCTTGGCTTTGCTTGCCGCCAGCTGGTCGGCCAGGGTCGCGAAATCCTTCTCCGCGCCCAGTGTGTACCGCTTGCCGACGACCTTGCCGCCCAGTTTGGCGATCAGCGGTTCGGCAGCGTCGAACATGCGGTGCGGCCAGTCGCGGTCGGCGCCGATCAGGAAATAGTCGCCGCCGAACGTCTTCGTCATGTAGGGCAGCAGCGAATCGAGCTCCTGGTTGGGCACCGTGTTGAGCGCGAACATGTAGCGGCTGCACTGGCCGCCTTCGTAGTTGGTCGCATAGAGCAGCGGCGTGCGATGGCTCGCCATCACCGGTACGATGGCGTCGAGATTCTGCGACGTGATCGGCCCGACCACGGCCAGCACGCCGTCCTCCTCGACCGCCTTGCGCGCCGCTTCAGCGGCGATCTGCGGCCGCGTGCCGTCGTCGCGGAAGACCAGCACCACCGGCCGGCCGAGGATGCCGCCGGCGGCGTTGATGTCGGCCGCCGCCAACTCCAGCCCCAGCTTCGCCTGCTCGCCGTAAAGTTCGACGCCGCCCGAGAACGGCAGGACGGCGCCGATCTTGATCGGCTCGGCGGCGGTGACGTGAGCCGGTGCGACGGCTGCGAGGGCAGTCGCCACTCCTCCCAGCACAACACCTGCGACTTTCTTGAACAACCCGATCTTCATGCCACTCCCCCCGTCGGCGGCAAAGTCTAAGGCCGATTTCTGCTTGTCTTGTAGAGGCTTGGCCCAAACTTGATCTTTTCTTGACCTGCCAGCACCCGCTGCGCGCGGCATATTCGGACACCACCTGATTGGTGGTCGCATCGTGTGTGGGAAATGCGATGGCTGGGAGGCGGGGTGGCGAGGCGCTTCGGGGGCAAGAGAGGGTGCAAGCGCGGGCATGTGGGTCCGCGCTTCACTTCTCTCACAGCACTCACTCTCTTTTCCTTTGGCGGGCTTCTGCTCCTCGGCGGCGCAGTCACCGCGCAAACAGTCTCGCCCAGCCCTGACGCCACGCCCACTACCTCAGTGACCGGCAATCCCGCCGCCACCACCTTCGCGACCGGCACCGGCCAGCTCGGCCGCTGGCTCGGGCTCAAGGACGAATGGGGCCTGCGGCTGGGTGGGCTGTGGCTCGCCGACATCAACGGCCTGGTCGCCGGCGGTGCGCAGCCAGGATCATGGACCGCCAACAGCGCGCTGTTCATCAATCTCGCGGTCGATGCCGAGAAGCTGGTCGACTGGCGCGGCGCCGCCTTCGGCTTCGAGTTCCTCCAGTTCAACGGCAGCGACACCAACGGCCAGGCCGGCGTGCTCACCGGCTACAACGGCATCACGAGCTTCCCGCCGTTCAATCGCTCCGAGCTGTTCCAGGCCTGGTACGAGCAGTCGCTGGTCAAGGACGTGCTCAAGGTCCGGATCGGCCGCAGCACGCCATCGGCCGATTTCAACAACGTGACGCGCCCGGTGGCGCTCGAAGATGCCTCGCAGAACATCCCGTCCGTGAGCGGGCTGCTCTATACGACGATCTTCGCCAACGGCACGCTGCTCCACATCCTGCCCGGCTACTACAATCCCGGCGACGGGATCACCGTCAACTACACGCCGACCCGGCAGTTCTATCTCAACGCCGGCGTCTACGACGGCAACCTCGCACGCCTCGTCCAGACCGGGCTCACCGGACCGCAGTTCAACGGCTACTACGTCGCGATCGCCGAGATGGGCTTCGACTGGCTGCTCGGCGAAGGCCGCCATCCCGGCCAGTTCGGCATCGGCCTGTGGCGCCATACCGGCCAGCTCACCGCGCCCGACGGCATCGTCGAGGACAGTCGCGGCGGCCTCTACCTGTTCGGCTCCCAGCGCCTCGCCTTCGGCCTGAACGACCTGGTGCCGGCCTCCTCGATCTCCGCCTTCTACCAGTTCGGCGTGAACGATTCGGAGACGCTGCCGGTCACTCAATACTACGGCGCGGGCTTCACGGGCTTCGGCCTGATCGGCCACCGCGAGCGCGATTCGATGGGCATCGGCATCGGCGTGTCGCGGATGAACCCGCACCTGTTCACGCAGCCGGCCGAAGTGATCCTGCAGGCCTACTACCAGGCGCACGTGGTGGCCGCGATCTTCCTGCAACCGACCGTCAGCTACGTACCGACGCCTGCCGCGGTGCCGAACACACCCGGCGCGCTGGCAACGACACTGCGGCTGACGATGCTCTTCTAGGAGAACGGCGAATGACTGAGTTCACGATCCGGCCAGCCGGCAAGGGACAAGGGGGAAAGCAGATGAAGAGAACGATCTCGCGGCTCGCGATCGGGGCGATGGCGGCGAGCCTGGCCGTGGGTCCGGCCTGGGCGCAGGGCACGTCCACCCTGCCCGACTATCTCGCCAACATCTCCGGCACGACGCCGCCGTCGCCCGCCGATCTCGCGACCAAGAACGTGCTGCAGCTCAACACCAGCATGTTCTCGCTCTACGAGAACGCCGGCATGACCTTCCGCAACAACCTGCTGGCCAAGCATCCGGTGATCCTCGCCCTGTTCTCGGGCGCCGGCGGCCG
>JAICUM010000254.1 GCA_025935855.1 Pirellulales bacterium
CCGACGACGAGCAGCGCTGCTGAGCCGAGGTCCTGGCTATACGCAACCTGGCCTTCCTCGCGAGCCTGTTGGCGGCGATGCGGCGTGGGGTCAAATGACTTTTCGCCGGATTGCTCGGGCATGGGGCAGGAGACGGAGGAGGTGAGGGGTCAGAGGTGAGGGGTTAAGCGCGAGACATTCTTCAGCTTAATGTTGCGGAGCGGGGAGGGCGGCGGCTTGTTTGATGGCGTTCACGAGCACGTCAATCGAGCCGGCGGCTTGTTGCGGGAACGCCCAGGCGATGGCGCCGAGCGAGACCATGAGAATGGCGGCGGTGACCAGTGCATTCACGCCGAAGCCGACGACCAGGATGTTGATTTGCGGCATGGTGCGGCCGATGAGACCAAGGATGAGCGTGGCTAGCAGCAGGGCGACCATCGCCGGCGCGGCGGCCCGAATGCCGAGGATGAAGCTTTGGCTAAGCAGCGTCGTGAGAGCGGTGAGGAAGGAATCGCCGAGTAGGGCTTTTCCCGGCGGCAGCCAGGTGTAGGTGTCGAGCAGCGCTCCCATGAGCAGCCGGTGGCCGTCGAGCAGCACGAACATGGCCAGCGTGAGAAAGTAGAAGAGCTGCGAATAGACCGGCGTATTTTCCTCCATGAGCGGGTCGAAAACTTCACCGAGCGCCGCGCCGCCGAGTTGACTGACGATCTGTCCCGTGAGCTGCACGCCGCTCAGCAGAATGGTGAGGCCAAGCCCTAGCAAAAGGCCGACCAGCGATTCGTTGAGGACGAATTTGCCGAACGCGAGCATGTTCGTCGCGTCCACCGGCGCGTGCGAGCTGTGCATCGGCGTGATAATGAGCGTGAGGGCGACGGCCAGCAGCGCCCGGGCCTGCACGGGGGCGGACTTGAAGCCAAAGATGGGGGCCGTGGCGATGAGCGAACCGATGCGCGCGAGGACCAGCACGAAAGCGGAGAACTGGGCGAGGAGGAAGTTTTCGAGGAGGGGCATGGGTAAGTTTGCCGCCCGTGAAGCGAAGGGGGCTGAGAGGGCGTGCTCGATGGGAACAGAGTTTTTGCTTCGCCCTCACCCCGGCCCTCTCCCAGGCGGAGAGGGGGTGATCACATGTTGTGGGGAATGTTGTGGATCAGCTCCTCGGTGTATTCCAGCAGCCGCGTGAGAATCCAGGGCAGGGCGAAGGCGAGCGCGAGGGCCATGGCGATCAGCTTGGGGACAAACGCCACGGTCTGTTCTTGAATCTGCGTGAGCGCTTGCAAGAGGCCGATGATCAGGCCGACGACCATGCCGGCGATCAGAATCGGCGCCGACACGAGCGTGGCGATCAACAGCGCCTCGCGGCCCAGATCAACGGCGGCTTGGGGGTCCACTGTAGGTCCTCTCTGGCTGAAAGCTGACGGCTGCTAGCTGACAGCCCCTTACGTCAGCACCTTGAAACTTTCCATCAGCATCTCGACGACCAGCCGCCAACCGTCCACCAGCACGAACAGCAGCAGCTTGAACGGCAGCGAGATCAGCACCGGCGGCAGCATCAGCATGCCCATCGAGATCGTGACGCTGGCCACGACGATGTCGAGGACCACGAACGGCAGGTAGATCTGAAAGCCAATGAGGAACGCGGTTTTCAGCTCGCTGAGCATGAACGCCGGCAGCAGCGCTTGCAGCGGCACGTTGCGCTCCTTCGGTCCGGCGTCGAAGTACACGTAGTTGTCCGGCAGTTCGCCGGTCTTGGGGTCGATTTCGCTGGGCAGGTATTTGAGGAACAAATACACGTCGTCGTCGTTCTTCGTGCGGCGGATTTGCTCAGCCATGAACCGCCGCACCGGCTGCGTGCCGCGCGTCCAGGCTTCATCGAGGCTGATTTTTTCTTCGGAATACGGCTTGATCGCGTCCTGGTAAACCTTCGACCACACCGGTGTCATGAGCAGAGCGGTCATGAAGAGGGCGATCGAGGTGATCACCTGGCTGGGGGGCAATTGCTGCGCTCCGAGCGCTTGCCGCAACAGGCCCATTACCACCAGGATGCGGACGAAGCAGGTGGTCATCAGCAGAATGGCCGGCGCGAGGCTGACGACGGTCAAGAGCAGAAGCACTTGCAGCGTCGAGCTGATGCCTTGCGGGCTCGTCCATTCGTGCGGACCGCCGAGACCGGCGAGCTTTTGCTGGATGGCCGTGGGGCCGGCGGCGACGGTGGCTTCGGCTCGCACGGCGCGTGGAACGAGCAGCGTGGCAAAGGCCACGAGCATCACAAGCGTGCGAAGGAAGCGATTGGCGACCATTGGACGAGACGCGATTGAACTGTTGGGCGATAAGTTTAGCGGCGACGGCCGCCAGTAGCTTCGGCTCCGAGGAAGCCGCGGGCGGGCTCCTTGGCAAGCTGGGCAAGGACTTGTTGGAACTCCGCCGCCGGACCATGCCCGCGGCTGCTGGAGCAAAGGCCGGTGAGCCGATCAACCTCAATCGGGTCGGTGACTTCGGTGAGCGCCTGGGCGCCATCCGGCGACACGGCGACCAGCACGAGCGTGTTGCCGATGCGCAGCAAGTGAGCGATGCTTTGCGGCGTGAGCGGCGAGCGGCCGAGCACCGCGAATGCTTCCGGCGGTAGCACGCCGTTTGATTTTGGGCCGCCGCGGCGAAGCATCCAGGCACAGATCAGGAACAGGCCGACGACGATCGCCAGGCCAGCGCCGGCGGTGGAGAACGATTGGAGGCTGTTGATCTGGAAGGGGAAGGTGAACTTTTTTGGTCCGTTGGAGGCGGCGTCTTTTTTCGCGGCTGCCGTTGAACGTGGGGCAAGCCGGCGAGTTGGGGCCGCTTCGCTTGAGGTGGAATAGCTGGTCGGCGGCGCGGAAGTCGAGGCGGTCGAAATGGGAAGCGCAGCGGCGGGTTTTCCCTCTGCGGGCGGTTGGACGGCAGCAGCGTTTGGTGTGGGCGCGTCCGTTGAAGCGGGTGTGACGGCGGGATCTTGGCGGTACGTCGGTGCGCTGATTGGCGGGAACGTGGGCGCCGCGGCGAACGGTGACGTCGCGGGTGGGTCGCTAAGGCTGGCGCCAGGCGGCGAAGCTGGGTTTGTTGCCGCATTGTTCGCGATGGGAGCGGCAGACTTCTGTGGAACTTCAGCGGCGGGCGGCTGGACGGCCGGCGTCGCGACTGGTTCTGTTTGGGGTGGATTCGACGTTGTCCGCAGTGGGTTGGCGTTGGCGGCAACGTCGAACGGCGATTGCGGAATCCGCGTGCGGTCCGTTTCTTCCGATTTGGCAGGCGTGGCTTCGGGCCGATGGTACGAAAGGATTGCCGCGTCAGGTTGGGCGGCTGATGTTTCGACGGGGGTTTCCGCAGATACTGTGTAGCGTGAGTCGGTTTGCGCAGCCGCCGGCGTGACGAATGCCAAAAGGCAGGCGGTCAGCGGCCACGCGAATTGGCGCGACCGGCGAATGGTAGTTGTGAAATTAACAGGCATGGCGTGATGCCGACGAGTTGGAGCGTGCATGGCCTTCGCGCTGTGGGCGCCGGCGCAGAGTGGCGGCTTATACGGGGCGAGGGCAGGGCGGGGCTAGAGCATTTGGACTTCGGCGCAATCTGAATTGCGAATGGGTTAACAACTGCCTTTCGCTAGAACCGGACGCTAGCGCGTTCCGGCTGATTTAATGGCGACTGCCATCGCTGCCAGCAGGCGGGTAAGGTAGATGCATGCTGTTCTCCTGGCTTCGCAATCGCCGCCGCCGCCGTGTTTTGGCGCAGCCGTTCCCAGCGGAATGGGTGCGGCTGCTGGAGCGTCGCGTGCGCCACTACCGCTATGTGCCAGCGGCGCAAAAGCGGTGGGTCGAGCAGATCGTCCAGGTGCTCGTGGCGGAAAAGGAGTGGGCGGGCGCCGGCGGATTTGTCGTCACGCCGGACATGGCGGTGACCATCGCCGGGCAGGCGGCCATCATGGCCAGCGGCTTCGACGAGCCGTACTTTTTCGACCGCTTGGACACGCTCGTCATTCATCCCGGCACGGTGCGGTTCACGCCGGAGCAGTCGGCGGCGAATCCGCTGCTGCCGGAGCCGGCGGCGCTGGACGGCGTGGCCTGGCACCGCGGGCCGGTGGTGCTGTCGTGGGCCCGCGTGCGGCAGGAGCTCACCGGCCAGTCGCCGGGGCACAACGTGGTGCTGCACGAATTTGCCCATCACCTCGACGGCTTGTACGGCGACATGGACGGCATCCCGCCGCTGCCCGACGCCCAGCGCGAGCGGCGCTGGTACGCCGTGACCGAGGCGGAGTTCCTGCGGCTGGTGGGAAACGCTCGCCGCGACGAAGCAACGCTCTTGGATCACTACGGCGCGAAGAATCGGGCCGAGTTCTTCGCCGTTTCAACGGAGTGCTTCTTCGAGTTGCCGCACGAGCTGCGCGAGCGGCATCGGGAGCTGTACGACACGCTGGCGGATTTTTATCACCAGAATCCGGCGGAATGGCTGCCGCGAGGAACTGCCGAAGAAGTCACCGCGGCGGCAACTCGCTCGGCGACGAGCCATGGACAGCAGCGGCGGCATCGCAATGAAGGCGTACGGCTGCGCGCCGTGCAAATGTTGCCGACGGCCGACGCGCTCTTCGGCCTGGGGCTGGAACATTTGCGGCTGGGCAATGCTGAGGAAGCGATTCGAGTCTTCACTCGTTTGATCGCCGAAGATCCGCACGATGAGGAAGCGCTCTCCCAACGCGCCATCGCCTACTTTCAACTGGGCGACTATGCCGCGGCGCGGGCGGATTGCGACGCGGCGCTGGCGATTGATCCGACCGACGTCGATGCACTCTGCATTCGCGGCGATATCTGGTTACAACAGGGCAATCCCGAACGCGCGATGGTGGATTTGAACGCCGCCGTCGCCGCCGCGTCACGTGATGCGGAGGCGCGGATGTCTCGCGCTCGGGCATGGATGGCCTTAGGCCGGCCCAAAAAGGCCGTCGCGGATTTGAGCGACGCGATTCGGTGCGATCCCTACTTAGCCGATGCATATCACGATCGCGGCGAAGCAAACCGCGCCTTGGGCCGGCTGAAGGCAGCCGAGCAGGACTTCATGCGAGCGAAACTGCTGGAGCCCGACGTAAACTGGAAGGCTTAATCACACTGCTAATTGCGGTCGGCAAAATGTGGCGTTTCGTGCGCAATCATCAGCGAGCCATCGGCTGCCTGCTCCTCGTGGCGGGCCTCGCCACGGTGATCACGGTGATTGGGATTTTTCAGCGACGCACGACGTTGGCGAAACGAGAAATCGCCCGGATTACAGCGGCCGGCGAACCGGTGACGCCGCAAGACCTGGCGGTGCTGGCTCAATTGCCGGCAGGAGTTGCCGACGCGACCCGAGCTTGGGACGCGCCGTTTGCTCGGCTGCGCGCGCGGGAAATCGGCAAGTTTCCATTCGGACTGAAAATATTGGATAGCTCCGGGCTGCTCGAGCCTTCTGGCGAAAGTTGGAGCGAATACCCGGCGGCCCGCGCGTTTATCGACAAGCACCCTGCAGTCTATGCCGACATCGACGCGGCGCTCGCCACACCGGGCGAATGTGCGTTTCTTCGCGACTTTAGCCCCGGCTATCTAGGCCTTGTTGAACATGGCCAGCATCTTCGCACCGTGACGCGACTCCTGCTCTTGCGCGCCTATGCGCAACAACAGGAGCACGACTCGGTGGGCGCTAGCCATAGCCTCGACGAACTTATCATGACTTCGGAAACCTTGAAGCATGAACCGTTGGCCGTCTCCCAGCTAATTCGGTTGGCTTGTGCTCACGCTAGCCTTGAAGGAATGCAGAACTTGCTTCCAAGACTGGAGCTAACTGACCAACAACTTGCAGAGTTGCAGTCCACGATCTTAAAGATTAACTACCTCCCCGGCGTGCGACGCGCCGTCCTCGGCGAGCGCGTTCAAGGCCTGACTGCCTTCAACGATCCAGGCACGGCGGATGCTGACAAAGTCCCCAGCGTGGCCTATCAGATGTGGATCCATGAGGATCCACTTGCGTTCTTAACGCTGATGAAGGAGATGACCGAAGACGTTCAAGGCGATTGGCCCGAACCTCTCAAGCGAATGGAGAGATTCGCTGATCTCAAGGACGGGTGGGATGTTCGCGCACCCTTGGGCGGCCGAGGGTGGGCAGCGCCAGGCGGCGTCGCATTCACTTTGCGCATCCTGATCGAGCGAGCCGCCGTTGAAACGGCTCGGATGCGCGCCGCCGCGATCGTCTTAGCCGCTGAGCGGTTCCGTCTTGCTCAAAATCGCTATCCGCACTCGATCGAAGAATTTGTTCCACGGTGGTTGGACGCCGCGCCGAGGGACCCATGTAATGGCCAGCCGATGCGTTACAAGCTGGGCGATCAGAGTCTATGCGCTTACAGCGTCGGCATCGATGGCCGCGACGATGGGGGCGTTGAGAAGCCGGTAACCAAAGACGGCCAGACGTCGCTGCAAGGAACGCCCGACGTCGTGTTTCGTATTCCGCTTCGGCAATCGCCGGCCGGCAAAGAATGACGCGGCAATTCAGCCTACGCCGGCTTCTCCAAAATCCACCGCGTCACCACGCCCCAGTTGTCGTTGAAGTACCGCCACGACACTGGGAAGAACGTGAGATACCGGTTAAACGTCCGCACGCTCACCAGCTTCAGCGCTTCGTCGCGGTGTTCGACTAGCCGGTCGAACCACGCTCGCAGCGTCGGCCGGTAGTCGTGAAGCGACCGGTGGGCGATGCGGAAGCCGGCGTCTTCCCACGCGCGGGCGTGGAAGCGGTAGGACGACCCCATCGAGCCAGGGAAGTAAATCTGCGACACGGCCGCGGGGGCGATGATTTTGTCGTTCACCCTGAGGAAAAAGTGCTTCACCATCCGGCCGCCCGGCTTGAGCGCGCGGTAAAGCTTGCGTAGCAGTCCGGGGATTTCGTTCTGCCGCACGTGCTCCCAGGCGCCGATGGAATAGATCTTGTCGAACGCCTCAGTCGGATA
>JAICUM010000718.1 GCA_025935855.1 Pirellulales bacterium
GCAGGCAGCCGGAACGTCGCGTTGGCGGCGGTGGGAATTTGGGTGGCGACGGTGTTCGACGGTTCGTTGCCGGCGTCCGCGACCACCGCGTTGCGGACAACGTCGTACCCGCCGGCCAGCACCACGCTGTTGGTCGAGCCGAGAATGTTCGGGCCGAGCCCGGTAAAGTTCGCGTTGATATTGACCTGAATCGGATCGCTGATGCGGGCCTTCCACTGGGCGGCGGCGCGATTCATGGCGGCCAGCGCGGCGGCACTGACCGTATTGTCGGCGTTAAACACGATGTCGAACGCGCCCAGGTTCGATGTGTTCCCTGGTGCCGGTTGAAAGTCGCTGGAGGATCCGGACGGCGGCGCGGCCGCCCCGTTTTGGCTCACATACGTCGAGGCGAGCGAAAGAACGGGTTCCGCACGGACCGGCGCCGCTAGAAGCAGCGCGGCCAGCAGGGCAGACACGTAGCGTGCGGCCAGAAGGTTAAGCTTGGCGTGAGGCACGAGAGAGAAGAAAAAGGTCGTGTAATGAAACATCCAGGCGGAGGTTGCATATTAGCTGGACGATGCGATCGTCGCAAATTATACGCTGGGATTTCCGGCCCGAAGCGCGTTGCACTTTAGAAGGCTGCCCGCCGGCACGCCTGCCGCTCCCGAAGGCGTCGCCTAAAACTCCCCGCGGCGCGGCGGCCGATAGGCGACAGGTTCTGTGAAAAGGCGCGTGAAGTCGCCGGCGGCGTAGATTTCGTCGGCGATTTGCGCGGTAAGCGCCGCTGAAGATGATCCGACCGAGGCTTGCGATCCCGTCGCGGTTTCGCTGCCGGGCGTGGCGCCCAGCCGTTGCTGCCAGAGCAGAAAATCGGCGCCGTCCACCAGTCCGTCCGCCGCGCCGTCGGCCGAAATGCCGGGGGTCATCGTCAGGCCGAATTGGCCCTTGAAGACGTTCAGGTCCAGCGCGTTCACCGCGCCGCTGGCGTCGTAATCGCCGGTGAGCAGCGGCCGCAGGGCGCCGGGCAGGCCCGTCGGCGCTTCTTGCTTCACGCTGTTGGAAATCGGCGGGCCGAAGTTCGGCGTGTTGTCGGCAAACCAGGTGAACGGCTGGATGTGAACGACGCGCTGGTCCGGATCGCCGCCGGGCGACGGGTGCGAGTGGTACACGATCCAATCTTGCGTGTGATCGGGCGACTGGACGAACGAGGCGTGACCGACGCCGACAATCTCGCTCGACTTGGCGAACACCGGCGACGGCGCCTTCACCCAGTTCGCCGCGCTGAGCAGGCTGCCGGTTCCATCGTACGTCAGCCGGCCGAGCGCGTAATCTTGCGACCAGTAGCCGCTGGCCGAGTAAATGATGCTGAGCGTGCCGTTGTGGATCAGCGCTTCGGGCCCTTCGTTGATCGGGGCGCCGTTCATCTCCCACGAGTAAGTGGGCGTGCTGATCCGCACGCGGTCGCCGCTGATCGTGAGCGGATCGGACATCGCGGCGATGTACAGATTCTGCTGCCCGTCCGACGTGTTCGGCCAGCCGGACCAGACGAAGTACAACTGGTCCTGCCATTGGAACACCGTGCCGTCGATGGCCCAGCGGTCGGTCGCGGCGTGCAGTTCTCCTTTGAACGTGAACGGGCCCATCGGGTCCGCGGCGTCGCGCTCCAGCACGTACATGCGGTGCGTCGAGTTATCGCCGTTCTGCGCCGCGGCGACGTAGATGTACCACTTGCCGTTGATGTAATGCAGCTCCGGCGCCCACACGAGCGTCGAGTACGCCTGGCCGCTGGGGGCGCTCCACGCGCGGACAGTCGTGTTGTCCGTCGAGCTGGTTTCGATGTTCTGCAACTGCTGGGCGCGGGTGACGTTCACGCCGTTGCCGGACGAATACGAGTAGTAATAGTAGCCGCCCTGCTGGATGACCCACGGGTCCTGGCCCTGGCCGAGCGGATTCGTGAACGTGAGCGGCGCGTACTTCGCGGCCCGGAGATTGGCCGACGCGATGATCTGCGACTGGCCGGCGGTTTGATGCTCGCTGGACCAGCTCAGGTGCATCTCAGCGGCGCCGGTTCCCTCGAAATACTCAACGCGGATGTCGTACCACTTGCCGGCTTCGAGCGTGATCGA
>JAICUM010000682.1 GCA_025935855.1 Pirellulales bacterium
AGGTCGTTCGCCAGCGCCGTGTTCACCAGCGAACGCAGGGCGCCCACCGCATTGCTAGCCACCGCGGGATCGGTGGCATCCGCTTCCAAGAGCACCGCCGGCCGATCGCCGCGCACCAGGTCGCGGCTAAAGTTCTCGGGGATGCTCACCACGAACAGCGCTTCGCCGCGGGCCAACGCTTCGTCCGCTTCCGCCTCGGTGGCGTACTGCTTCGTGAAGTTGAAATAGCTGCTGTTCTTGATCGCGAAGAGCAGCGTCCGTCCCTGCGGCCCGTAGTCGGCCAGCACGACGCCCGTCGGCAAATACCTGGGGTCGGAGTTGATCGCGTAGCCGAACAGCGTCAGCTGCAAGAGCGGAATCCCGACCATCATCGCGAACGTCACGCGGTCCCGGCGCATTTGGATGAATTCCTTCACCACCATCGCCCAGAACCGCCGCGGCGAGAATCGAAAGATGTCCCCACTCATGACGCCGCCCGGCGCTGGGACCGCTCCATGAGGTGAATGAACACGTCCTCCAGCCCCGATTCGACCTGCCGCCACTGGTACTCGCCGGTGCGGAACGGCGCGATCGCCTCGTCCAAAGCCTGCGGATCGTCGCCGCTCACGTGCAAAAGGTTCCCAAACGCCACGCTCTGCTCGACGCCCGGCCGGCCGCGAAGCTGCTCCTCCAGCCAATACAAATTCGGCCCGCTCACCTCCCAGGTCGTGAGATTCGCGTGGCGAATCACTTCATCCACCGTCCCCGTCGCCAGCAGCTTGCTGTTCAGCAGATACGCCAGCCGATGGCACCGCTCGGCTTCATCCATGTAGTGGGTCGTGATCAGAAACGTCAGCCCGCGTCCGGCAAGCTGATGAATCTCCGCCCAGAATTCCCGCCGCGCCTTCGGATCGACCCCCGCCGTCGGCTCGTCGAGCAATAGCAGCTGCGGCTCATGGATTAGGCACGCCGCCAGCGCCAGCCGCTGCTTCCACCCGCCGGAGAGATGCCCGGCCAACTGCTTCCGCCGATGCGCCAGCCCCAACTCTTCCAGGCTTTTCTCCACCGCCTGACGGCGGTTCTTCAGTCCATACATCCGCGCGACAAAGTCGATGTTCTCCTCGATGCTCAGGTCTTCCCAGAAGCTGAACTTCTGCGTCATGTACCCAACCTGCCGCTTGATCTTCTCGCTCTCCCGCAGCACGTCGTACCCCAGCACCTGCCCTTCGCCCTCATCCGGCTTGAGCAGCCCGCACAACATCCGAATAAAGGTCGTCTTGCCACTGCCATTGGGCCCCAGAAACCCGCAAATCTCACCACGCCGAACCGTAAGCCCCACATGATCCACGGCCACCAGCGACCCAAACCGCTTGGTCATCCCCCGCACATCAATGGCAAGGTCGGCATTCACGACTGACTCTGTTAGTTAGTTCTTCCGGCCCCCTCTCCCTGGTGGAGAGGGTTGGGGAGAGGGGTCGTAGCGGCGTTCGCGTGCCAATAACGCTTACTCACGTTCTATTCAGGAGAAGGAGCCGAAACGGAATCTGTTTGCTTGACAAACGAATTCTGAGTGGCGTTGCTCTTCTCCCCCTCAAAGATCACATCCACCGGCTGCCCCGGATGCAGCTTCGCCGCCGTCTTGCGATCAAACACCAACTCCACCATGAACACCAGCTTCGACCGGCTCTCCCGGCTATAAATCACCGGCGGCGTATACTCGGCCCGCGGCGAAATAAAGCTCACCCGCCCGGCAAACGGCTCCGCCACGCCATCGACGATCACCTTCGCCGTCTCGCCCGGCTGAATCGCACCCACCTCCGTCTCCGGCACAAAGCACCGCACCTTAATGTTCTCCGGCGGCAGCATCGCCACCACCGGCCGCCCCGCCGCCACCCATTCGCCCGTCCGGTACAGCGTGTCGAATACCTCCGCATCCTGCGGCGCGCTCTGCCGCTTCTGGTCCAGGTTCCACTGCGCCTGCGTCAACGCCGCTTCGCGCGCCTTGACGTCCGCTTCCGCCGCCGCGATTTGGTCCGTGCGGGCGCCCAGCCGCGCCGTCTGCAAATCCGCCTCCAACTGGACCACGCGTTGGCTGTTCTGATCGCGCGTCGATGAGACCCGATCGAACTCCTCTTTGGTGACGGCGCCGGTGCTCACCAAGCGCTCCACGCGCGAGAACTCACTGTCCGAAAACTCGAGCGCCGCCTTGGCCTGCTTGAGCTGAGCCTCCAGCGACGCGATCTCCGTCGGCCGTTTGCCCTTCGTCAAATCCTCGAACGTCGCCCGCGCTTCCGCCAGCCGGCGCTCCGCTTCATTCCGCGCCGCCTCCTCCGCCGTGCTTTCG
>JAICUM010000143.1 GCA_025935855.1 Pirellulales bacterium
GGTTCGCGATCGCCGCCCTCGGCCACGCCAATCGTATTCAACGCGGCGACGATGTCCGGACGCGAAGCGGCGATGTTGTGCAGCTCGCCCGGATCAGTCGCCAGGTTATAGAGCCTGTAGAACGGAGCAGGATGCAGAGCCGTCTGGTGCAAATGGCTGAGCTTGAAGTCGCCTACCATGACGTCCCATCCCCCGGGATTATCCGAGCCTTGCTCACGCGTCATGATCCAGGTGAAATCGCTGGGCCGATCTTCAGCCGCGCCGTTGGCCCATTGCCAAAAGATCGAACGGCCATCGATGCCCAGCGGCGCGTCGGCGCCCGCCATCGCCGCAAACGTCGGCATCATGTCGGCGAACGACGCGACCGTATTGTTCTGCGATTCAGGGGCAATTGTCCCCGCCCAACTGACGATGAACGGCGTTCGAATGCCGCCGTCGCTAAACATGCTCTTGGTTCCATAGTAGTTCTTGTTACTGTCGAAGAATTCGATATTGAATCCGTTCGCTGTTCCAGAAGGCAGCGCACCGTTATCGCTCGCGAAGACTACGATCGTGTTGTTCGCGATGCTGTCAGACGTGTCGCCGTCGTTGTTCGGATCGTTTATCGCCGACATGATCGATCCGACGTTCTTGTCAAGGTAATAAATCATCCCCGCGTAGTCCTTCTGAACTTGCGGCCAAGGCGTCCCATTGGAAAAAGTTGCATTCACATAGGGATGATCCTTGGGAACTTGATCCACTGGAATGTGCGGAGCCATGAAGGGCACATAGGCCGCAAACGGCTGTGATCCAGTGGCACTCGCCCGAATGAAGTCGGCCGCATGGTTAGCAACAAGCGTGTCGCTGAACACGACCGGCGAACCGCTGCCTGTATAGTTAGGATCAGGCGGCGTCGGAACTTTCACCATGTTCCCTGTGCCGTCGCTTTGCCAGGCCCATGGCATTCGGAAGTCCACCTCCAACGGTCCATAGGCTGTGCCAAAGCCTTTGGCGGTCGGCATCGCGCTTGGAGTGCGAACGGCCGAGCTGCTCGGGTTGACCCCGCCCAGGTGCCACTTCCCGAACATGCCCGTCGCGTAACCGCTCTGCTGGAGCACCTGCCCCCAGGTTTCATCCTGCTGGCCCGGCCGTATGTCCGAAACGAGATTCGCCTGCTCGATGATCGTATGACCCTGACTGAATCCGGTGAGCAGCACGTTCCGTGAGGGCGAGCAGTTCGGCGCGCCGGTATACATGTTGTTGTAGCGCATGCCTGAAGCGGCGAGGGCGTCGATGTTCGGCGTTGCGAATGACGGCAGCCCCAACGCGGCGCGCTGATTCTGATTCGTATAGCCCAAGTCGCCGATTCCTAAGTCGTCGGCCAGAATGAAGACGACATTAGGGCGACTATCCGCTGCGCTAGCGGCCTGACATAAAACGAGTACTACGGCGAGCACAATGAAGGCCGCGCAGCGTAGAACTCGAACTTTGGACGCTCGACGAGCGTCAACCCGAGGTCGGATCATAGTGACGAGACACTAGGAGAATAGTAGTGGAGGAAGAGAAGATCTGGAGCAAGCCGGAGTTGATGGAACTTCGACCCCTCGGGTGGTCGACCGCTTTGAGACGTAGAATTAGAAAAGATGAAAAGCGCAGACGGCGTTTCAACTCGCCGCTCCAGCATTGCTACCCGATACTTTAATGCTAATTGGACTAACCCGCAAATGCTTTACCCGATCGGGAGAGATTTTGAAGCATTTGTAACCCATGGCACAAAGCGAGCGCGGCCAAATCGTGATAACGAGCCTGAGAAAGGGCTCCGTCGGCCTCCGGGCGCATGTTCGTTCCCGCGCTGGCGATTAGCCCAAATGCCTAAAGCTGCGACGGCACTTTGTGCTCAAAAAACTGCCCAGCCCAGGCGAGCCATTCCTTGGAGGGCCTTCCATAGGGCCGAAACTTCGTCTGCGTTCCGATGTCGTCCCGATACAGCAGCGCCCGATGCTCGCCCAGCAGTGTCGCCGCCGGCGAATCGATCAGGCTGGTCGAATCCGTCGCGCTCATTTGCATGGCCACTCGAAATTCGATTTCGCGCATCGCCAGCCGATCGACCGTGCGGGTGAGCGAGTTGTATGACTCGCACCACAACAGTACGTGTACGCCGACCGCCGGACCTTCCTTCAGAATCTCGCGGAACCGCTTGTCCGGGCTGGGCGGCTTGCCGTTCGAGGAAAACGAAAAGCTGTAGTCGTCCTCGTTGACGCGGAGGTCCCGGAACTGGGCCACGTCGTACAGAATGAGGTAAACGGAGGCGAAGCGTTCTTCGGGAGATTGAGCGCGGCGGGCCACTTCGTCGGCGAGAGTCACAATGGCCTGAGCCGCTCCGCGCGGTGGGACGATTTCAATGCACTCGGCGATCGTCGCGGCCAATTCCTGCCAAACGCCGGCGGCGGCCGACTCCGGCCGCGTGCCGTCGAGAATGATGAAGCGCACCGCCGCTTCGCCATGCTGGGCGGCAAGAGCGATGACCGCGCTGCCCAGCATCCCGGCGGCCATCCGCTCGTCCTGGCCGACGATCGCCAGATTGTGCCCGCCTTGGCGGCGCAGCGTGACGTGGGTCGCCGGCTCGATGCGCACGGCCGAGCCGAGCCAAAGCTTTGGCTCCAGATGCGTGGTGCGCTCCGGGTGGCTGATTGCCGCGAGCATCTCGGGGTTGTCTCGCGGGTCGGCCGGCACGTTGCCTTCGAAGACAATCGTCGGCTCGCCGGTCGGCAAGCGCGGCGACGGCTGCTCGCGCAACAGGGTGAGATACTCCTGCCGCTGGGCGTCGGGCAGCCAAACCACCTGGAAGGGATGGTTGCCGGCGAGCAAGCCGTTCTGGTCGTTGTAGATGGCTTCGCCCGGCCTGTTGAGCAGCCGCGCGGCGGTGTTCTCATCGCTAAGGATAAGATGGGCGTCCGCCTCGCTGCACTCCAGCGCGATGCGCACCGCCATTTGCCCCAGCGTGCTGCGGGCCAGCGAGTAGGCGCCAGCCAGCGTTTGCGAACCGAGCATCACATGAATGCCAAACGCGCGGCCTTGCCGGACCAGCCGATCAAGCAATAACGCGGCGTCCTGGGCGAGCTTGTCTTCGGCGACGAAGAGTTCCTGAAATTCGTCCACAATGAGCACGGTGCGCGGCATGACGACGTCCTGCGCTACGCGGCGGAAACCGGCCAGATCCTGCACGCCATGCGAGCGAAACAGCTCGCCGCGGCGGCGAAGTTCCTGGTCTAGCCGTTCCAGCACGCTCACGCCAAACTCGCGCTCGCTTTCAATGGCGATCACTCGGGCATGTGGCAGTCGCCCGCTGGCGTAGGCTTTAAACTCGACGCCCTTCTTGAAGTCGATGAGATACAACTCCAACTGATCGGGCGAATAGTGAAGCGCGAGGTTGGTGATGAGCGCGTGCAACAGCGTGGACTTGCCGGAGCCGGTCTTGCCGGAAACCAGGGCGTGCTGCGAGGTGCCCAGGCCCAGCCGCATGAGCTGCAGCTCCTTGGCGCCGGCCCGACCGATGGGGACTGCCAGCTCTCGAGCGCTGTTCTGCGACCAAACGTCGCTGGGCTTCGGCGCCACCACCGCGAAGGGCACTTCGACCCGGCTGGCCTTGCGAGACTGTTCGCCGGCGATCCGCAGAACCTCGTTCATGCGCTCGGCGCTGGGCAGTTGGTCGAGCTCCAAGGGCAACTTCTCGAACAGCGGATACTTCCACACCAGCCGGTCGCTTGTCCACTGCAGTTGAACCGCGTCGTGCAGCAATTCCTGCAGCTTGAATTCATGCGGCAGGCGGATTTGCGAATCGACGCTCAAGAGCGTGTAGACGCCGCAGCGAGGCCCGTTTTGAGAGATCGCGATCAGCTTATGGGCGGCGGAGTCCGAAAATCCGGCCGGAAAATTCGCCGCCACGACGACGTGGTACGGCTCCGAAACTTCTCCGGCCGTTTTATTGTAGTCGTGGATGGTCGCGAACTCATTGCGGAGGTACTTTTGCAGCACCTTCTCCATGTGCTCCGCGATGAGTGATAGACGTTCGTCAATATGTTTCGAGTCGGTCCAAATCCGCGCGCCGACCAGCTGTTCGTCGTAGTCGGCCAGGTGCATGAAGGCCGAAAAATTCTCGCCAAGGCCCGCCGGGTCGATGATGGTGAACCGCAGCTTGCCCGCAGGCATCGACGTGAGAAACCGCAGCATCAACAACTGCAGCACCGAGACAGCCGCGCGCCGCCCTGCCCCGTCGGCCGTAATCACCACCCGCGGCTGCTCGTCGAGCACCATCGCGGCGGGAAGCAGCAGTCGCTTCACGCCGGGATCAAGCCGTTTGTCATCCGGAATGCCATGCTTCACCATCTGCAACGGCAGCGGGCACGCGCCGAAGCGGACGCCCTCGGGCGGCTCGGCTGGCCGCTGCCACGAGGCCAGGTCCTCGACATCCCAATCGGGGAACAGCCGACGGCAGCGCTCCTGCATCGCCTCGATATCGCCGTGAACTTCCCGGAAGCCGGTCAGCCACGCCTCCGCCATCGCGTCCCAGGCGGCTTGGTGCTTTCCATTCGCGTCGGCCCGCCGCCGATCGAATTGCTCGGCATTCTGCGTCTCGGCCGTGTGCTGCTCATTAGCGGCTTGCTTGAGCAGCGCCGGGTATTTCGCCTCGGCGGCTCCTAGAATCCGATTCCGATCGGCAGCTAGCGCTTCCTGGCGTGCCTGGAACGCGGGCTCGATGTTAATGGTCTCGGCGTCGTAGTTAGACTTCGCTTCGCGAACGCGTTGCTCACGCAACTGCCTCGCGGCAGCTAGGTCTTGATCCCGGCGTCGCAGGATCTCCTGCCCCATTCGGTCGCTTACCGTGCGCGACTCGGAGGTCGCCTCCTTCTCCAACTGCCGCGCTTTTTCCAGGAGGCTTTGAATGCGTCCGAATTGAGTGAGCGTGGCTCGCTTGCCGCGCGGTAGGAAAATGCCGAGGATGGCCAGCCCGATCAGGAAGCCAATTCCCGCGCCGGCGAACCAGCCCAAGAACGAAAGACCGCCGAGTATGCCGCCGACGGGCATGCCGATGACCACGGCCGCCGCCAACCATCCCCAGCGATGCCCGCCCTCGTTGAACCATGCGGCAATCCGCTGGTCGCGCAGCTCAATGACGGCATCGTGCAGTTCGCCGACGACAGCGTTCAGTTTTTCCTCGGCGGCAGCCGATGGTGGCATCGCCCTAGATTTCGATCCTTCGGCGTCCTGCTCATCGTCGAGGTCGGCCCGCCAATCGTACGCCTCCGCGGCTTTGGCGAGCGAACGCATTTGCAGCAGTGTTCGCGCATCTCGTTCCAATCCGTCGATCTGCCGGCGGCGGGCCTGGATTCGCAACGCGGCTGCTTCGAGCATCTCAAACGGCTTGTTCTTCTGCCCGTCGTAAACCGCCAGCGCCTGCCACTCGCTTTCCTTGGCGTGATGTTCGGCGCCGGCAATCAGGGCGTCGCGCCGATTCTCGGCGTCTTTCAGTGCCGTCAGCCGAGTCGCCTCCGCCTGTTCCAAATGAACTTCAAACGAATCAACTGCCGCTCGTTTGATTTCGGCGTGCTCGCCTTCCAGCATTCCTCGCCGCTGGGCATACTCTTCGTTTAGGCGGCGCGACGTTGCCTCAAAGTCCTTCTCGGCAGCTTCCAGTGCGCTGGCGAGCGACGACGCCAGCGCCTGCTCGTCGCGGGCGCGGCAATCCGCCAACTGCTGCAGCCGCTGCATGAGATCCAGTTCGCGGCGAGTGGAGAGTCGTTTTTCGGTCACGTAGCGAGAACAATCGTGATGAGAATTCTCTAAGGCAAAAGAAATCACGCGGCGTCCGACGGCGCCTACAACTCGCCGGCCGGCTCGTCGCTGCAATCGCGATACATCTGGTTGACGTGCGTCGACATGTGCGACACCGCGTCTAATGCTAGTTTGACGACTGGCCCCATCGGTTCCAAGTGATTTTCGCAAAAGCCACGGCTAACCGCGTCGTTCCAGTGCTGCGAAACATCCAGCCAGGCGGCCTTTAAATCCTCAAAGGCGTCACGAACGTGGGCAGAGCTGGTGTATAAATCGGCGGCAGCCATGCTTCAGGCCTCCTCGACCGCAGGACTAGGAGCGGTGGGCGGCGACTCGCTACGGGCCATCGACGATGCAGGGGCGCTCGGTGCGCCGGAGTGCAGCGGAATCGCTTCCGGCGGCCTCTCGAGCTGGTACTCGTCAATGCGGCGCATGATCTTTTCGAGCACGGCCCGGGCCTCCGGCATGCCGTGTTCAATCGCGCGGCGAAGCTGTCCCAGCCGCCCTTTGTACTCCAGTGATTCGTGGCGGAAGGTGCGCTGCCATTTGCGAGTGACGTCGCCTTTCTCGCGACAAACGTCCAGGCGCCGCTGCGCCGCCTTGTAGGCGGCTTCCTGCTCACGGCACTGCGGCCGCTCACCGTCCATCGTCTTGTACATGCGGCAGTGCTCCAGGTCGAGTTTCGTACGAAGCACCTCCTCTTCCGCCTCGTGGATTTGCCGGCGCCAATACGCCGGGCGATCGTGCTCGACCCAGTTGTCAGCGCGGCGAATCTCGCCGTCGAGGGAATCGAGGGCTGCGGTGACGCGCTCTTCGAATTTCGCAAGCGCGGCTTTGAATGCCTCAATGGCCTCGGTGGAACGAACTTGAGCAGGACCAGGCATGGGGGTATGGGCGTTATGACGAATTCCCGAATGACGAATGTCGAATAGATTCCACAGCACGCCGTGCTTCGTCATTCGTCATTCGTGCTTTCTCACTATCGCTGTTGCAAATACTCTTCGATGCGCTCTGCTTTCCGCATCAAAAACGGCGCATACTGGTTCGTCGCCTCAATCGAGCGGTTGATAAGCTTCAGGTGCTGCTCGAACTCGTCGGCGAATTTCTTCTGTTCCTGATCCCGCCACGTCGCGCTCAACGAATGGAACTGGCCGGCCAACGCGGTCATGCGTTCGCCGAGCTCATCGTTGAAACGCTTAAGCTGCTGGGCAAAGCGACGGAGCTCGGCGGGATCGACGATGGCTTGGGACATGCGGAATGACCTCGTAAACAGGGTGGCGCGTTCATGTGCCAATAGCCGACCGCGCGATCGCCCCTATGGAGATTCTAGAGCGCAGAGCACGAAAATGTAGCAGCCAAACGCCGCCCGAGTCGTTGGTTAAATGCCCGCGGAGCCGGCGCCACCGGCTTTCCTATCGCGGCGGCAACGCCGTTTCCCGCAGTCCGACCGCGGCTTCCTCAATTTCAGGCAAGCGGCGGTTTGTCCCGCGGTACATGAGATCAATCCGATCCAACTCTTCCGCCGTTGCCCGCACCGCATAGCGGATTTGTTCCGGCGTGTGCGTGCTGGTGATGAAGAACCGCAACCGGGCGGCCCGCTCTTCGACGGCCGGGTACAGAATCGGCTGCACGTTGACGCCGCGCTCGCGCAACTGGTGCGATAGCCGCAATGCGTGCTCCGAATTGCCGGTGATCACCGGTACAACCGGCGTGTTGTTGCTCGTGCCCGTGTTCAAGCCGGCTTCCTTGGCGAGCTGCAAGAACAACCGCGAGTTCTCCGCCAGCCGGGCCACGCGTTCTGGTTCTTCTTGCAGAAGCTGAAGTGAAGCCAGCGCCGCCGCTGCGTTCGCCGGCGACAGGCCCACACTGTAAACAAATCCAGGCGCCGTGTATTTCAAATACTCCACGATCTCGCGCTGCGCCGCGATGTACCCGCCGCAACTGCCGAAGGATTTGCTGAGCGTCCCCATCCACAGATCGACGTCGCGCGGATTAATGCCAAAGTGTTCCGACATCCCGCGGCCATGCAGCCCCATCGTGCCGATCGAGTGGGCCTCGTCGACCATCATGTAGCACTTGTAGCGCTTCTTCAGCTCGACGAACTTCGGCAGTTCGGGGTAATCGCCGTCCATGCTGTACACGCCCTCGACGACAATCAGCACTCGGCGGTACTCATGGCGGATTTCACTGAGGATCTTTTCCAGCGCCTGCCAATCGTTGTGCGGGAACGGCCGCCGGCGGGCACCGCTCAAAATGGCCCCTTGCATAATGCTGTTGTGCGATAGCGAGTCGTGCAGAATCAGGTCGCCGGCGCCGAACAAGTGGCCGATCACCGTCTCATTCGTGGAATGGCCGCCGACCAGCACGATGGCATCCTCCGTGCCGATGAAATCCGCGATGCCGCGCTCCAAATCGCGATGCAACGGCTTTTCGCCCGAGACCAACCGGCTGGCCGAAACGCTGGTTCCGTAACGCGTGATGGCGTCGCGCGTCGCACTGACGACCGTCGGATCGCCCGACATGCCAATGTAGTTGTAGCTGCAGAAATTGATGTATTCGCGCCCGCCAATCGTCGTGCGGTCGTTGGTCACCGACTCGTGTACCGTGAAGAACGGATTGGGCAAACCGCTGCCGGTGGTCAACTTGAAGTTTTCCTGCAGGCGTTGGTACTCCGGCGACTTGGCGAACTGGAAATCCTCGTCCGGCACTTCGTGGGCTTGGTGCTTCGCGACGCGATGCTTGCGCTCGCCGCCCATGTAGTGCTCGATGGCCTCGACGACTTCGCCGCAGGTTTCCATCGAGGGGAGCACGTGATCGGGAAACCGGCCGCCGAAGGCTTCTTCCAGCGAGGCGACGATTTCCATCCGCTCGAGCGAATCGAGGCCCAACTCGACGATGTTCGTTTCCCAGGTGAGCTCGCCGGCGCGGTCCCGGCCAATCTCACGAACCTTGGCGTACACGACTTCGGCGATCTTTGCACGGCTTTCGGTGAGCCGCTCGCCAGCTTGCGCCGGCGCGGGCTTCAGCAAGCCGGCTTCGCCATTGAGAGAGGCGGCCTCGCCTACTTCGATCTGATCAGCCGCCGCTTCCATGCCGTCGAAGTCATACTCGGCTTCTTCGGCCGACGTGCGGCGGCGAACCGAGCGCACGATTTCCACTTCGCCCGTTTCGCTGGTCCAACTGGCCACTGCGGCCAATGTGCCGGCCAGATAGCCGTCCTGGCACGCATGTCGCTGAATCTTGCCGCTGGAGGTCTTGGGGATGCTTCCCGGTTTGAGCAACACGACGGCTGAAACAGCCAATTCAAGATCAGCGGCAATTCTCTTGCGGATGGCGGCGACGATTTCGGCGAAGTTCAGATCGCGGCCGCGCTCGGTTTCATGCACAACCACCAGCCGCTCCGCGCCGGGCTCGCCGACCACAAACGCGGCGCCGGCGCCTGCCTTGATCTTCTCGTGAGCTTGGGAGACTGAGTGCTCAATGTCCTGCGGATAATAATTCACGCCGCGAATGATAATCAGGTCCTTCAACCGGCCAGTGACGAAGAGCTCGCCCTCGCTGAGGAAACCCAAGTCGCCGGTGCGCAAGAAAGGCCCCCGGCCGTCCCGTAATCGCGCTTGGAAAGTTTCGCGGGTGGCGTCCTCGCGATGCCAGTAGCCTTGAGCCACGCTGGGTCCCGAGACCCAGATTTCGCCCACGCGATTCTCGCCGAGCGATTCAAATGTCTCCGGATCGGCAATCACGATATTCTGATCGAGCAGGTTGCCGCCGCTGCCCACCAACTCGCGCTCAGCCGGCGACCCTTTTTCGACCGGTATCGCCTCGTGCTTTTCCAGCGCATGGAGATCGAACGAACGAATGACCGGCTCGGCTTGCTTGTAACCACCGGTGACAATCAGCGTGGCTTCCGCCAGGCCATAGCACGGATAAAACGCTTCACGCCGGAAGCCGCACTCCGCAAAGGCCGCGCTGAAGCGATTGATCGTATCGGCCCGCACTGGCTCGGCGCCGTTAAACGCCAGCGACCAGCGGCTGAGATCGAGCGTGCGCTTTTGTTCCGCGGTGACCTTGTCCACGCACAGGTCATAGGCAAAATTCGGCCCGCCGCTGATCGTGGCGCCGGACTGCGAGATCGCCTGCAGCCATCGCACCGGCTTCTGCAAAAAGTGCGTCGGCGAAATCAGCGTGTTGGGCCGACCCATGTACAGCGGCTGCAGAATGCCGCCGATCAAGCCCATGTCGTGATACAACGGCA
>JAICUM010000605.1 GCA_025935855.1 Pirellulales bacterium
CGACTGGAGAGTCTCCAATGGAAAGTTAGCTCCCAGTCGCAAAAGACTCCCGACCCCGTTTGAATTCGCAACCGAGGGACACCCGGCCAGTCAACAAAGCATCCCAGGCCGAGCCAACGCCCGGCCTGGGACGCCACGCTTAACGTCTCGTAATGCCTGGCAGACCCGTTGGTCTCACTGGCAGTCATTTGCCCCGCGTTTGTCACGCCGCCGAACCGCCGCCAGATCCAGGACCGCCATGCCCAGCGAATGCGCCGCGATTCTTCTAATTGATTAGACGTTTTTGTCCCTCAACAGATGGCCAATCGAATGAATGCGCGGCGCGAGCCTATTTCGCCCACGCCACGATTGCCCGTGCCGCCGGAGCCGCGCTGCTGCACCAAGCGCATTGCTTTGGCGCCTTAACAGCGAGCTACGATACGAAAAGCAAAAAAACGGCCCGGCGGACGCTGCTCACGTCCGCCGGGCGGCGAGAAGCCCAATTAAGCCGAACGACGCTTCCGCGCCGCCAGACCTAGCACTCCGGCGAAGGCCAACATGCCAAGCGAAGCCGGCTCAGGCACGGCCGAAGCGGCCGCGGCGGCCGAGCTCATGCCGAAATTCGCCTTCCAAGTGGCAAGGCTGGCCGCGTCTCCCAGCGTGTTCTGCCAGACCAGAAAGTCGGCGCCGTCCACTTTGTTGTCGTGGTTGAAATCGCCCCCAAGGCCCGCGGCAATCGTTTGCGGGACGAACGAGTACGACGAACCATCGAAGCTCAGCGTCGTCTTCGTGTGACCGCCCGGCGAATACGCGCGGTACATCGCCTGACCGCTGGTCAGCATGTACAAATTGCCTGCCGCGTCAAACGCGATGTCACGGCCGTTGGCGGTGTTGGTGCCGCCGTCCATCACCAGGCGATTCGCCAAATCCGGCACGCCGTTCACGAGCGGCAGAATCGTAATGTCGTTGTCGATCTGAATAATGGCCAGGTACTTCCCGTCCGGCGAGACGTCGATGCCGCCGACGCCGGTGAGGATGTCGGCAGCGTTTGGATCGCCAACCAGCGTCCGGCTGGCGGCCAGCGAGTCCCAGATCATGGCCCCAGTGGGGTCAGTCACAATGAGGCCGTCTTGCTGACCCGCCGAGCGATTTTCCGCGAGGTAAAACTTGCCATCCGAGCCGCGGGTCATATCAACGATGATGCCGCCGGTTGGGAAATCGCCGATCAAACCTGGAACGTAATTTGGGAAACCGGGAGCGGGGTTGGTCGAGGTACCCGGCGTGAGCTGCGTGGGCATCGCGGAATAGTTGGCGCCATTGGCGTCGCCGCCCGAACCGACGTTCCATTGCCAAAGGCTATTTCGATCGTTTTGAGTCGCGCTGGTTCCCACGTGAGCGCTGTTGAGATCCTCGTCGATCCCGTAAACGACCAAATTTCCGTTTGCCAACGATCCGGTTGTGTAGACGGCTGAGATGCTGCCGTGGTTCTGGCCCGCCGGCAAACCCGTGCCGTCAGCGGTCGTGCCCACTGGAGCGGGGCCGCCGAAGCCGGATAAGATGTTGATCGCCGTCGGATTGACGCCGGCGCCGCTGGCGATGGAAATGTTCGGGTCCACTTGGAACAACTGGCCGTTGACGTCCGAGTAGTCGGTCACGAACAGTTTGTCGTTGTCGCCAATCGAGATCCGATATCCGCTGCTCGCGCTGGCCGTCGAGAAGGCCGGGAACGAGTCAATATTCAGCGGATTGACCGCCGTGTCGCCGTTGCCAAAAGCATCAGACTCGTCGGCCTTCAAAGCATACAGGCCGTCGCCCGTGGTTCGGCCAACATTCTGCGTGGCCGGAGTTGAGTCCGGACCGATGACATTGCCGCCGGTGTTCGTTCCCGAGGCGGAATTGACGATGAAGGCTGTACCAAAATAGGGCGAATTTGGATTCTGGTTCACATCCACGCCGCGCGGGCTGAAGTACCGGCTAAGGATGCTGCCGTCGTCGCTAATCAGATTGGTGCCGCTTTGCGGGCTATCAATCCGCACGCCGCTGCTCGGTACGGCCGTCAAGGTTCCGCCGGTCGGAATCAAGAACCCCGTCGCCGCGTTCTTCTCCGCGACGATCGAAAACTTGTCGGTCGCCGAACCCAGCGTGAAGGTCTTCGTGCCCTTCGTCGTGCCGTCCAGCGAGACGGGCGCCCCGCCGTTGATGCTATAGGTGAGCGTGTCGGCCGGTTCGTTCAGAATGAAGCTGACGCTCGTTCCCGTCTTTTGCACGCCCGAAGCGTACGGCGTCGCGTGAAGCGTTTGGCCGGCGATCCCGAGCGCCGCGGCCGAGCAGAATCCAAACAGCACACCTCTGGCTCTCATACTCATTAGTCCTTTCCCTAAATCTCGCTGAGCTAAAACCACAATGCCCCGACTCAAGTTGCCGCCCAGCAAGCGAGCATGTTCCAGCAGCGCTCGTTCAAATATCTCCGCGGCTCACTGGATCATGCCAACTTGGTGTAGACGAAGAAAACGATTGCAGTGACTGGGCGCGTTGCGCCGGCAAGTTCGCCATTTCCTATTCACGCCAGAAACGCCGTTGCTGTCAAGTATTTAGATGCTCTTTCGGCCCATGTTTCGACAATCCGCCAGGGCAAGCCCCTCAATCGCCGATAAACGACAACAAGTCGACGCCCTCGAAATGAGAGCCGCCGACTTGCTGATGAAAAACCTTTCAGAATCGAAACCATCTGCCTGGCAAAATCGCCGCGCGGCTCGATCACTTCGAGCGACGCCGCGCGCTAAGCGCCATGCCGATCATGCCCAGCGCGCCTAGCGCAGCGCTTGCCGGTTCGGGAACGCGCGCCAGCGGACTGGAAATCATGTCGTACGTCGGCGGACGAGAGTTGGCGCGATTCGCCGCGGCGCC
>JAICUM010000383.1 GCA_025935855.1 Pirellulales bacterium
ACTGGATTTCGCCGCGGGCCAGGGCGGGCTTGAGCACGTTGGAGGCGTCGATGGCCCCCTCCGCCCCGCCGGCCCCGACCAGGGTGTGCAGTTCGTCGATGAACAGGATCGTGTTCTTGGCGCGACGAACTTCGGTCATCACGGCTTTGATCCGCTCTTCGAACTGGCCGCGGTACTTCGTGCCGGCGACCATCATCGCCAGGTCGAGGACCACGATGCGGCGGTCGAGGAGGATTTCGGGCACGTTGCCGTCAACCACGCGTTGGGCGAACCCTTCGACGATGGCGGTTTTGCCGACGCCCGCTTCGCCCAGGAGCACCGGGTTGTTCTTGGTCCGGCGGCAGAGGATTTGGATCGCCCGCTCGATTTCCTTTTCGCGACCGATGACGGGGTCGAGCTTTCGCTGCCGGGCCAGCTCGGTCAGGTCGCGGCCGAAGCTGTCGAGCGCGGGGGTTTTGCTCTTGGAGCTTTTGCCCCGCTCGCCGCGCTCTTCGCCTTCACCGCCCCCGCCGCTGCCGGCACGACCGCCGCGGCCGGATTCCTCGCCTTCCAAGCCGTGGCCCAGAAGGTTCAGCACCTCTTCGCGGACTTCTTCCAGCTTGAGGCCCAAGTTCATCAGCACCTGAGCGGCCACGCCTTCCTGCTCACGCAGAAGGCCCAGCAGGATGTGCTCGGTGCCGACGTAGTTATGGTTCAGGTGCCGGGCCTCTTCCATCGAATACTCGATGACCTTTTTCGCGCGCGGCGTCTGCGGGAGCTTGCCCATCGTGACCATATCTGGCCCGGATTGGACAAGCTTTTCGACCTCGAGACGGATCTTGCGGAGATCGACGTCGAGGTTCTTCAGCACGTTGGCCGCGACGCCTGAGCCCTCTTTGATGAGGCCCAGGAGCACGTGCTCGGTGCCGATATATTCGTGGTTAAAGCGCTGGGCCTCTTGGTTGGCCAGCTGCATGACTTTTCGGGCGCGGTCGGTAAACCGTTCGTACATGGCCCCTCCAGTTGTATCTGCGTCTGCCGAGTCGTTTTGTCGCTGCTCGCTTGGTCAGCGAACCGGACGCTAGCGCGTGCCGGCTGATTTGATCAGCCGCGGGGCGCTAGCGCCCGGTTTGCACTTCCTCTAAGCAGCAAAGCGGCGATTAGGCGATTCGGTTTCTACTTCTTTATTATGAGGCGTTGTGAGTGTTGGTCGGTTCGCTGGCGGCTCGTCGGCAGTCGCCAGTTTCAACGATTCGGCTTCTACTACGCTAGCGGTGACAATTCGTTCACGCTCCCAGGCGATCTCGTCCTTCCAGGGCGCCGCCGTTTCGAGCAGCTCCAGTCGGTCGAGTTCCTCGGCGGCCGCTTCCAGGCGACCTTCGTGCCGCCACAGGGTGGCGAGCATAAGGCGTGCCTCGGCGTCGCGGGCGTCTTGTTTCAACAATTTTAACAGTGTTTGTTCGGCCGACACCCAATCGCCGGCGAGGTACAGGGCCTGGGCCTCGCGAAACCAGCGGTCGGCTGTTTCCGCGGGGTTCGGGAGCGGCACGTCGCCGGCCGACAGTTCGGCGAGCATCCGCCGCCAATCGGCCCGGCTTTCGATCCACGAGAGCAGCCAAACGACGGCGAGCGCTGCGAGCGCCGCCCAGCGAACATTGCCGTCCAGCCACTCGGTCCACACAAAGGTGGCGGCGGCCAGCACGTTCACAAGCGCGGTAAATCCTACCGCTACCGTCAAACCTACCCAAGACCCCCGCGTCCAAAGCTGGGGAAGTCCCGGCCACAAGTGCATCGACCAGTGGAGTTTGGGCTGCGGCACGATGGGGATTTCTCTGCCGGCCTTCGTTAAAAAATCGCGGCGCACAAGCTTAGGCCGCCGGCCGCCCCATTCAAGGCGGCCGCGGTGGGGTGGCGCCGCGACACTTGTCGTTGTGGGAAGAGAGGGAAGATAACGATAATAACGGCAAGCGGCGAGGGCGGTTTGGGCGGTGCTAGCAGTTGGGTCTGCGACGCGCTGGCCCAAGCGCGAGCGTGCCACTAGCCGGATCGCCACGCGATCCGGGAATGTGGCGCCGTCCCGGACGGTCGGCCACGAAGACGTGGCGCCCGCCGTCCGGCTAGTTTGCAAGGCAAGTGGTACGGAACGGTAGTTCGCCATGTCTGAGCAGGCTGTTATTCGCATTCTGGATGCGTCACTGAATAGGGCAGGCGAGGGGCTGCGCGTCGTGGAGGATTATGTTCGCTTCGCGTTGGACGATCGGCATCTGACGGGGTTGTTCAAGCAGCTGCGACATGATTTGACCGAAGCGGCGGCGGCCCTGCCCTGGTCTGATCGGCATGCCGCTCGGGATACGCAGGAGGATGTCGGCACGGCGATCAATACCGCGAGCGAATTGCAGCGGACTGATGCTTGGAACGTTTGCCTGGCAAGTTTGGAGCGGGTGAAGCAATCGCTGCGCAGCTTAGAAGAGTTCAGCAAAGTTTCATCGCCTGACGCGGCCGCTCGGTTTGAATCGCTGCGTTATCGGCTTTACACGCTGGAAGCGGCGCTGGGACAGACGGTTCATGCCGCCGAGCGGTTAGGGGGCGTGCGGCTGTATGCGCTCGTGGATGGCGGTGAATCGGAAGCGGCGTTTGTGGAACTGGTTCGGCAGCTGATTGAGGGCGGCGCGGGGGCGATTCAGCTGCGGGATAAGGGGCTTAGCAATCGCGAGTTAATTGATCGTGCTCGATTGCTGGTTGAAACGGCACGTACGCTCGCGATGGAGACTCATATCAGCCCCGACCTAGCTAGGTCGGGGCTATTGGGGCTAGTGGCGGAGGGGACGCGGCGTCCGCTTATCATCATCAACGACCGCCCTGATGTTGCGGCGATTGTTGACGCGGACGGCGTGCATCTTGGGCAGGACGACATGAGCGTCAAGGATGCGCGGGCCGTTCTTGGGCCGCGGACGCTTGTCGGGGTTTCGACGCACTCGATTGAGCAAGCGCGGGCGGCGGTGCTTGCTGGGGCGAACTACATCGGCGTGGGGCCGACGTTTCCGTCGAAGACGAAAGACTTCGCGAGCTTTCCCGGCCTTGCGCTGCTCCGGCAGGTCGCCGCCGAAATCCGGCTGCCGGCGTTTGCAATTGGCGGGATTGACCAAGCCAATGTTGCGGAAGTCCTGGCGACGGGCATACGGCGTGTCGCAGCCAGCAGCGCTGTGATTTCTGCCAACAGCCCTCGCGGCGCGGCGTCGAAACTGCTTGCCGCGCTTCAAAACTCGGCAAGTTAGCCGCGATGCTATGCATCGCCGGGGCGTCGGGATGCAGGTATGATGGCAGTCTCGTGCGGCGGCACTCCGGCGATGCATAGCATCGCGGCTAGTTTGACCCTGCGACGGTTCCATTCCGAATTCCGAATTCCGCATTCGTATGCTTCACGCAGTCATCATGGCCGGGGGCGCCGGCACGCGGTTCTGGCCAGCCAGCCGCGCTGGTATGCCCAAGCAGTTGCTTGCCCTGGTGGGTAAGCAGTCGATGCTGCGACAAACGGTGGACCGGCTGGGCGACCTGGTGAAGCCCGAGCAGACGCTGATTGTGACCAACGAGCGGCTCATTGCGACCATTCGCGAGCAGATTCCGGAGCTGCCGGAATCGTCGCTGGTCGGCGAGCCATGCAAGCGCGACACGGCGGCGTGCATTGGCCTGGCGGCGTTGTTGGTGAGCCGTAACGATCCGGACGCGACCATGGCCGTGCTGCCGGCGGATCATGTCATTCGCAACGCCTCGCGGTTTCAGGACGGCATTCGGCAGGCGCTGGCGCTGGTCGAGAAGCAGCCGGACCGGATCGTGACGTTTGGCATTCGGCCGAGCTATCCCGCGGAGATTTTTGGCTACATTCAGCGCGGCGCGCGGATCGACGTGCATGACGAGGCGGCGCCGACGTTCGTGGTGAAGCGATTCCGCGAGAAGCCGGACGCGGCGACGGCGACGCAGTATCTCGGTTCGGGCGATTACTATTGGAACTCGGGAATCTTCATTTGGAAGGCGAAAACGATTCTCTCGGCGCTGGCGGAGCGGCAGCCGGAGATGCTGGGCCACTTGGAAAAGATTCGCGAGGCTTGGGGCACGCCGCGGCAGCACGAGGTTTTTGCGCGCGAGTTTACGGCTATCAAAGGCATTTCCATCGACTATGCGGTGATGGAGCACGCCAAGAACGTGGCGGTGGTCGAGGCGCCGTACGATTGGGACGACCTGGGGAGTTGGCAGTCGCTGTCGCGACTGTCGGGCACGGACCGGTTCGACAACACGATTGCTGGCCGGCACTTGGGGCTGAACACCACCGGCACGATTGTTCGCACGGAGGGCGACCACCTGGTCGTCACGGTGGGGCTGAAGGACTGCCTGGTGGTCCATACTCCCGAGGCGACGCTGGTGGCTAACAAGCACGATGAGGAATCAATCCGCGAGATCGTGAAGATGCTCGAAAGTCGCGGGTGGACTGAATACCTGTAGGTCGTCGTGGCGTCTTCCTCCACTCGCATCGCTGGCATTGATTTCGGCACGGTTCGCATCGGCATTGCGACCGCTGATTTGACGGTCGGCATTGCGGGGCCGTATGAAACGTACGTGCGGCGGAGCGAGAGGCTGGACGCGGAGTACTTTCGCCGGCTGGCCAAAGAAGAGCGGATCGCGCGGTTCGTCGTCGGCCTGCCGGTACACTTGAGCGGCGGCGAGAGTCAGAAGTCGGCTGAAGCCCGAGCGTTCGGGGCTTGGCTGGAGCAGACGACTGGCGTGGTGGTCGAATTCTTCGATGAGCGCTACACGAGCAGCGAGGCGGAGCGACATTTGCTCGATGCCGGACTGACGAAAAAACGGCGTAAGGAGAAGCTCGACCAACTTGCCGCGCAGATCATGCTGACGGCGTATCTGGAAGCGGGCGCTCG
>JAICUM010000345.1 GCA_025935855.1 Pirellulales bacterium
CGAAACACGGCCATCAGGTCGCCGGGTTTCAAATTCGGCAAATACAGATCGCCGCCGATCCCCTTGATGGCGTGGCAGCCGACGCACACCTTCTTCGCAAATTTCGGCTGATAATAAACATAGGTTGAGCCGTTGCCTGGCCCTTCATGCCACAGCTGATTGTCCGGATCCTCGATGACTTCATCGATGGTCGTATCGCTGAATCCCGGCTTGGCGCGAAGCTGTTTCGCGAACTCGCTCCACTCTTTCATCCAGGCCTGCTCGTATTCTTCCTTCGGCTGCTTGGCGTGAGCCGGGTTGTCAGGAAAGAGTGTATCCCAACTGAACTCGCGGCTGCGCAGTTCTTCAGCCAGCGCCTTATTGTATTTTTCGAAGGGATCAGTCGTGGTATGTCCATCGATCGGCGCTGCCAGGAGCCGTTTGTGCGCCTCGAGCATCCCCGAGTTCACCAGCGCCTTGCCGACAAACCGGTTCAAATAGTCGTAAACAATCTTGTCCGTCGCCGAGCCGTACCACCAGAAGCTGCCGGAGATGAGCACGAGCAAACACGTGCCGAAGAGCAGCCGGCATTTGCGTTCCAGATTCGTCTCGCCAAGAGCGCGTTTAAACGTGCGGTAGCTCATGGCGGATCAGATTAGGGATGCTGGATGCTTGATTCACGACCGATGACTGCGGACGCCTGCATTGTAGGTCCGCCGCGAAAGACCGTCCAAGTGCAATAGAACGACGTCAATTGCCCGAAAACAGCGTCATTCCAGCATCCAGCATCCAGGATCTCGCAACCACGCCTCACTGCATATCCCACGGATCCACGTCCACTGTCCAGCGAATCTCCTCCGGCGGCGTGAAGCCCTTGGTCGCCTCACGCACCAACTCTTTCAGCACCCCGCCGTCCGGCCCTTGAAGTTGCAAATGAAACCGAAACTCACCGCGCAGCCGCGAAATCGGCGCCGCCCCAGGTCCGAGAATGCGGACGGACTCAACGGACTCCCGTCGCTTGACGGCCTGCCGCAGCCGCTCCCCCAAATGCACCGCCGATTCACGTGCCGAAACCTCCATCGGCCCGCGCACCACCAACCGCACCATCGCTGCAAACGGCGGATAGCCGGCCTGCTCGCGCACGTGCAGCTCACGCGCGGCAAATCCCGGAAAGTCATGCCGCACCGCCGCCACGATCGCCGGATGCTCCGGGTTGAGCGTTTGCACCAACACCCGCCCGCCGCGCTTGCCGCGTCCCGTACGTCCCGCCACCTGCGCCACGAGCTGAAACGTCCGCTCCGCCGCGCGAAAATCCGGCAAGTGCAGGGCCGTGTCGGCATTCACCACGCCGACGAGCGTCACGTTCGGAAAGTCCAGCCCCTTGGCGATCATCTGCGTCCCCAGCAGGACGCGAATCTCGCCGCGGTGAAACTTCGACAGCACCGAGTCATGGCTCCCGCGCCGCCGCATCGAATCCACGTCCATCCGCGCACACGCATACTCCGGAAAACGGCTCTGGACCTCCGCCTCCAGTTTTTGCGTCCCCAGCCCGCTGTAAAGAATCGACGGCGCCTTGCAATCCGGACACGCCCGCGGCGGCGGCGCTTCGTAATCGCAGTAATGGCACAGCGCCGTGCCGTGTACGCGATGGTAGGTGAGCGCCAAGTCGCAATGCTCGCACTTCAGCACGAACCCGCACGCCGGGCACTGGATGTGCGTCGAGAACCCGCGGCGATTGAGGAGCAAAATCACCTGCCCTCCGTCGCGTAGCGCCGCATTCATCGCCTGGTGCAGCGGCCGGCTGATCGCACCGCCGCTAAACTTCGTGTGCCCGGGATCGCGCAGGTCAACTGTCATCACGTCCGGCATCGGCAGATTCATTACCCGTTTGGGCAGCGACGCCAACTGAAACTCGCCCGTCTGCGTCCGCCGCCACGATTCGAGCGACGGCGTCGCGCTGCCCAGCACGAGCGGAATCCCTTCGGCTTGCGCCCGTTGCCCCGCAACGTCGCGCGCGTGGTACCGCGGTGACGAATCCTGCTTGAACGTCGTCTCGTGCTCCTCATCGATGACGATCAGTCCCAAATGCGGCGTCGGCGCGAATACGGCGCTGCGGGCGCCGACGACTACTTCCACTTCGCCGCGGGCAATTCGCTGCCAATGATGATGCCGCTCGACGTCCGACATGTGGCTGTGCAGCACCGCCACGCGCGGAAACCGCGCCCGAAACCGCCGCACCGTCTGCGGCGTGAGGCTAATCTCCGGCACCAGCACAATCGCCTGCCGCCCAAAGCTGGCGACATGCTCAATCGCCCGCAGATAAACCTCCGTCTTTCCACTCCCCGTTACGCCATGAAGCACAATTCCAGTCGCCCGTCTTGAATCAAGCGATTCGATAATTGTCTTCAAGGCCGCGTCCTGGTCAGAATTGAGCTCCAGCGCACCAAATGACTTTCCGGCCCCCTCTCCCTGAGGGAGAGGGCTGGGGTGAGGGGCAACAGCGCCATCATCGACCCACTCATCTACCTCAGCTTGCTCCTCCACCCCCCCACACGCCACCCGCGCCACCACCGTCCCCGCCAACCCATGCTTCACTAGCGCCCTCACCGGCGCCTGCGTACACCCCGCCTCCGCCGCGAGCTCGTCAATCGGAATCGCCCGCCTCCGCGCCGCCAGAATCTCCAGCGCCCGCCGCTGCTGCTTCGATCGCAGCTTCAGCTCGTCGAATTTCACCAGCGCGCCTTCGATCGGCGCGATCAGCGTCGCCTTGCGCGTCCCCGCCTTGCCGCGCACCCCGGCCGGCACCACCGCTTCGAGCACCTGGCCCCACGGACACAGGTAGTACTCCGCCATCCAGCGGGTCAGCCGCAGCATGGCGGGCGAGAGCAGGCTTTGCGAATCAACGACGCTCGCCACCTGCTTCAGCCGCCGCCCTAGCGCCGGCTTTGTCCCGACCTCCACGCAATAGCCGATGACCGACTTGTCCCGGCGTCCAAACGGCACGCCTAGCCGCCGTCCCGGCTCGACAAGTTGATCCGGCTGCTGCGCGTCCGCCAGCCGATCCGGAACTTCATAATCAAAGAACCCTTCCGGCCCCGCCGGAAAGACGACCGTCGCAACGAGCCGCTGCTCGGCGGAATCCAGCTCCCACGCCGCCGGTTCCGCGTCGAATAGATTCTGTTGACTGACCGCCATCAGTGACCGCTCACTTCTTCAAATCCGGCGGCGTCTGCTTCTCCCCCGGCGTCAGCGGCGGTTCTCCGGGCGTCAGCGGAGCCTCCTTCGGGCCCGGCGAGGGACCCGCCGATGGCAACGTGGTAATCGAGCCTGCGGGCGCGCTTTGAGACGCGGACGGCGATTTCTTGTCGTCGGCAGCCGGCTTATTGGCGCCGCCCTTTTCCTTCTCCTGCGCATCGATCGTCGCTTGAATGCGTTGCGCAATGCCCAGCCACTCCGCGCGGGCCTCGGGCCGAATCCGTTTCATCTCCTTCAGCGCCGCCACCGCGTCGTCCCACCGCTGCTGCCGCTCGCACAGCAGCGCCAGCCACATCCAATACTCGTAGTCGTTCGGCGCCAGCCGGCACGCTTCGTTCAGCGCCTCGCGCGCCTCGTCTAGCCGGCCCAGCAGGAACAGCAGCCGCCCGCGCCGATAGTGCGGAAACGCATCGCCCTTCAGCAAGGTCGCGTCGCGTTCCAGGAGCTTCACTTCCTCTTCGCGCAGCCGACTGACCTCGTCCTTGCTGACGCCAAGTTTCTGCACCGCCGCGGCGTCTTTGGGACTATTGAGCATTTGGTCGAGCACCTGGGCCAACTCCGTTCGCGGCCCGGTCAAATACGGCTCTTGCCGAACGGCCATGCGGAACGATTCGACCGCCGCCACCTTGTCGCCCAGGTCGAGGTCCAAATTACCGAGATTGCGATTGGACTGCGCCCGATCGGCATTCACCATCTGGCTCGCCCGATATTCTTCGATGGCGGGCTTCAGCTTCTCCGCATAGACCGACTCCTGCACCTGCTCGCGCGCCGCCACCAACAGGCTCGCCGCCGCCAGCCGCACGGAGCGCACGCGATCTTCCAGCTTCGGCGCGAGGAGTTGAACGCTATCCATCATTTGCCCGGAGAGATGCTTCGCCTGCGCATCGGCCGCCGGATCCTGGGCGTTTCGCAGTTGCTCAATCTGCTGCTTGAGCGTCGTCATCTGCTCGGTAAACGCCTGCACCGCCGCCGTGCGCACCAAGGGATTCAGGTCCTTCAGCGCCGCTTTACGCTCGTCCTCGCTTTCCGTCGTGGCATAGTGATCCAAAAGCTCGACCGCGGTGGCCCGGACGATTTGCGGAGTCGTCTGCCTCTCCAGCAGTCGCTTGATTTCATCCACCGCCTCCGGTTGCCGGCGATGCCCCGCGGCGAACGCATGCGCATAATGCGGATCGTCTGGCCGCTTCGGTCCGTACCATTTCACCACCGCGTCGGCCGCCCACTTCGCGTCCTTCTCTGGCTCCTTGTGGCAACGATTGCAAACGTTCGGCGTCCCGAGTTGAACTGTCAAATCCGGCCGCGGCACGCGAATCCCATGATCACGCCGGGCGTCGATCCCCATGTACATGCGCGTCGGCATGTGGCAGGTCACGCACTGGGTTTCCGGCGCGCCCGGCTGCGCATCGGCATGATGGTGATGTCCCGCCCCGTCGTACTTCCCTGGCTGATGGCACTGCGCACACAACCGGTTCCCCTCGAACCGCAGCTTGAGCGAGTGTGGATCATGGCAATCGCTGCACTTCACCCCCTTGTTGAACATCTTGCTCTGCGTGAACGAGCCGTATTCATATACCTCGTCCAGAATTTGCCCGTCCTCATAGTACAACCCAGCCTCGAGCAGTGATGGCTGAAAGTAGTTCAGGAACTCCTGCCCCGCGTGGTAGTCCGCGTGAATCTGCGTCCGCCGCGAATGGCATGGCGCGCACGTCTCCATCTGCCGTTGCGTTGAAGCGTTCTTCAGCGTGTTGGTCAGTCCATAGCCAACGCGGCGATCCCAAAACGGCGACATCCGGTTCGCCAGCTTCACGTGAACGCTTCCCGGCCCATGGCACATCACGCAGCTCACGACGTCTTCATGATACGTCGAGTGGTACGTGTTCTTCGCGAGGTCGTAGTTCTTGTGGTAGTCCGTCACATGGCATTCGGCGCACATCGTGTTCCAGTTCTGTCCCAGCCCTGTCCAGTGCAGCGGGTCGTCCGGCTTGATCCGCTCATCCGCCGCGTCGGCCGGCGATACGTAGAACCACTTTTTGTTCTTCACGTCCCACGACACCCGCAGCACCTGAATCCGCCCGTCCGGAAACTCGACCATGTACTGCTGCAGCGGCCGCACGCCGAAGGTGTACTTC
>JAICUM010000401.1 GCA_025935855.1 Pirellulales bacterium
CCTCCCTCGAAGGGAGGGGCCGGGGGAGGGATTTCCAAGGATGCGCCAAAGGCGCATCCTTTTTTGTTGAGCCTTGCACTGGCGGGCCGTTTAGGGTCCTGTGAGAATAGTCTTAAGCAGATTCCCAATTCGTTGGCCTTTCCTAGCTATGCCTCCGACGCTTCAAACGTTCCCGCCAGCTAAACAGGAGCGACTCGATCAGCTTCTGGACAAGAATTCAGAGGGGACAATCTCAACGATCGAGAAGTCTGAGCTTGAGTCGCTCGTCGCGGAAGCTGAGCAGCTCATGGTCGCTAACGCTCGCCAATTGGCTGAATTTGCGCGGAGTCATTCGCCAACGCCGTCTATGCCGGCCGTCCCGGTGACGGTATGGATTACGCCGCATCCAGCGGAATCTTAGGCCATGCCATCGCTCGAGGCCTTCAGGCCTTTGGTAATCGCTCGCGCCGGTGGCGCTTGCGAATATTGTCGACTGCTTCAGCAAGCCTGCGGGGTGACCTTTCATATTGAGCATGTTGTGCCGCTAGCACGAAGCGGAAACACAGTACTCGCCAATCTGGCATTGAGTTGCCCCGGTTGTAACCTGACAAAGGCACAGCGCATTACGGGCGTCGATGCCAAGGGGCTTGAGCATCGTTTGTTCAATCCACGAGACTATGAACCTTGGGTTTTAGGCTGGCATCTCCATTTTTCTCTCGACCGTCTTACTGGCCGCATCGTCGCTCGAACACCGGTTGGAGACGCAACGGTCGAAACCCTTAAAATGAACGATCGTCAACGATCTTTCGCACGCAAGTTGCAGATCGAAGCCGGACTGCTCAGTTGAAATATTTGGATGGGCCTGAGAACCCAAGCTAATACATGTTTGTCGATCGCGTCACCATTGAAGTCGAAGCCGGCCGCGGCGGCGATGGCTGCATGAGCTTTCGCCGTGAGAAGTACGTGCCGCGCGGCGGGCCCGATGGCGGCGACGGCGGCGACGGCGGCAGCGTCATCGTCGTGGCCGAGCCGGGCGTCGATAGCCTCGCCGAGCTCGTGCACCGCAAGCACTGGAAGGCCCAGCGCGGTGAGCATGGCCGCGGCGCCAAGTGCCACGGCGCCAACGGCCAGGATCTCATCATTCACGTCCCGCCGGGCACCGTCCTCATCGATGCCGACGGCGGCTTCATGCTGAAGGACCTCAACGAACCGGGCGCCCAAGTCTACGCGGCCCGAGGTGGCGCCGGCGGCAAGGGCAACGCGCGGTTCAAGTCGGCCACCAACCAAGCCCCGCGAGAACATACGGTCGGCGGCGCCCCCGAGAAGCGGCGGATTACCTTCGAGCTCAAGGTGATTGCCGACGTCGGCCTGCTCGGCAAACCGAACGCCGGCAAGAGCACGCTGCTCAGCCGCGTGTCACGCGCCCGGCCGGAGATCGCCGACTATCCGTTCACCACGAAGATTCCCAACCTGGGAATCGTGCAGATCGACATGGACCGCTCGATGGTGCTGGCCGACATCCCCGGCCTGATCGAAGGCGCCCACGCCGGCGCCGGCCTGGGCCATGAGTTCCTCCGCCACGTCGAACGCACCCGCGTGCTCGTGCACCTGGTCGAGCCGACGCCGATGGACGGCACGGACCCGATCGAAAACTACCGCGCCATCCGCAGCGAGCTGTCACAATACGATGTCGATCTGGCTAGCCGGCCCGAAATTGTCGCGGTGAGCAAAGGCGAGCTGCCCGACGCTGAGGAGGTGCGGGGGCGATTGGCCGAAGAAACAGGCGGTGAAGTCCTGTTGTTCTCGTCCGTCACTGGCCAGGGCCTCAACGAATTGATGGCACGCGCGTATCGGCTGCTGGAACAGGCTCGTGCGACGGAGCAACGTACGCCTGAAGCCCGCGAGCCGCGCCTCCGGCCAATGTCCGCGGCCGAACTCTCCGAGTCCCGGAGCGAGTCGCCCTCGTGAGCTCTTCGCCGCAAGATCTGCTGGCCATCGAAGTCGGTTCCAGTTGCGTCAAGCTGGGCTGGTTTCCAGCCCAGGCGGCTTGCACCAGCGAGAAGCCGGCCGGCAATCTCCCCATCGCGTCATCGCCGCTGCCCGAGCCGGCGGAGCTTCGCCGCATTCAGCACCGGGGCCGTGAGACCGCTGAATGGACCGCGGAGATTAACACGGCGATCACTGAGTGTGGTGACGCAAGCCAGTTTCGCGGCGTCATGGCCTCGGTGCATCCTGGCGCGGCAGAGATGGTTCGGCAGACGCTCGAGGAAGCGTCGAGATTCGTCGTTCACACGCTGAACCACCAGGACATCCCATTAGTCGTGCGCCTCGAAGAACCGCAGCGCGTCGGCATCGACCGATTGCTCGGCGCCGTCGCCGCCAATCGCCTGCGGCAATGTGAACGGCCTGCCATCGTTGTCGACATGGGCACGGCCACGACGGTCAACTTCATCGCCGCCGACGGCGCCTTCGAAGGCGGCGCGATCTTGCCCGGTCCGCTGACCTCGCTGCACGCTCTTCACAAAGCAACGGCCTCATTGCCGCTGCTCACCGCCGAAGCGATTGACGTGCCGCCGCAGCCGATCGGCAAATCGACGCAGCAAGCGATGGCCTCCGGCGCCTACTGGGGCGCTGTCGGCGCCATCCAAGAGTTGATTCTCCGCATGGCAAATCAAGGCGCCGCCAAGCCCGACATTTTTCTAACAGGCGGAGCGTCTTACGCCTTCGCCGAAGTGCTGCGCTACAACGGACAGCGACTGCGGCACGTGCCCTATCTGAATCTCGCCGGCATGAAGCTAGTCGCCGACGGGTTGGCCCGAGCATGAACGCCCCTCGGCCCGCCAATCGCGCCTGCGTCCTCACCCCGCCCGGCCGCGGCGCCGTGGCGGTAGTGGCAGTTGAAGGGCTGAGTGCCATCCAGGCAGCGGATAAGTTTTTCCAAGCCGCCAATCACCACGCGCTGCGCGAGCAGTCAATCAATCGCGTGTTGTTCGGACACTGGGTAAGCCAGTCGCATCGCGAAGAAGTGGTCGTCGTCCGCACGGCGGACAGCGCCCTGGAAATCCATTGCCACGGAGGAATCGCGGCAGCGGCGCGCGTCACGGCAGCACTTGCCGAAGGCGGCTGCGCGATTATTCCCTGGGAACAATGGCTCGCTGAGGAGCAACAGAATCACATTCATCTGGAAGCCGAGCTGGCCCTCGCGAAAGCCCCCACACGGCGAACCGCCGCCCTCCTGCTCCAACAGCGAAACGGCGCGCTGCAGCGCGCCATCGAACGCATCGAAACAGCTCTCCTCGAAGGTTGTCGCAACGACGCCGCTGAACAACTTCGCGGCCTGCTGGCCAATTCGCGGCTCGGCTTGCACCTGACGAATCCCTGGCAGGTCGCCATCGCCGGACAGCCCAATGTCGGCAAAAGCAGCCTCATCAACGCCCTGGCCGGCTATCAGCGAGCCATCGTTTACCACGAACCAGGCACCACCCGCGACGTGCTATCGGTCGGAACCGCCATCGACGGCTGGCCCGTCCGCCTGACCGACGCCGCCGGCATCCGCGAAACACCTGATCCGCTCGAAGCCGAAGGCGTCGCCCGCGCACGCGTGCAACTTCAAGCATCCGACCTGGTGCTCTGGGTCTTCGACCTGTCAGCGTTGAACAGTGCAGATGCTCGTCTCGACGCAGTCAAAGCGGAAGCGGCCGCCGAGTTCGCGTCCAATTCACTGTCTTCTCAGCGGCAAATTCTGTTTGTCGGCAACAAGGTCGATTTGCTCCCCGGCCGAACGCCGAATCCGACGAATGACTTCGTCCTCGTATCCGCCCGCGACCGGACAGGCTTGGATGAGCTGCTGCAGGAAATCTCGAAGCGGCTCGCCCCCACGCCACCCACTCCCGGCGACGGCGTTCCCTTCACCGAGTGTCAGGTTTCGCTGCTTAGCCGCGCGATGGAAGCGATCAACCGGGCCGACGATCGAGCGGCACTCTCATTAATCGCGGAACTGCTTCATCGAGAAACAAGCGGCGAGTAACCATCGCCCGCCTGCTGGCACTGCCGCCATCGCAATCGCCCAACTGGCATTTGGCGATCAATCGCTGCATTTTGTGCAATGGGCGCAAGCGTCCTCGCCGATAACCGTGTTAAGGACCGGCGCAGCGCGCGTGGATTGGATGCGCGCCGCACCAAGCGAACGGCCGCAGTTCGCACCACACGTCTCGTCCAGGCAGGCGCGAGGGTGCCGTTTGGACCGTGCATGGCTTCAGCCAATGCACGCAAGCGTTCAGGAGGACGACGCGATGCAAGGGGGGAGTTTCGAGGGCTTGCGCCGACGCTGCGCGCACCAGTGCGCTTCTTGCCTGCTTGGCGGATTGCTGATCGGCCCCGCCGGCCTCGCGGCGATTTCAATCACCGAGGCGGCCGAAGCGCCCGCTTCCGGGGCCATCGCGTCCGCGGCCGACAAAGAACCTGCCGCCGCGTCCGAGAAGTCGATCTTCGTCCAGAATAGCAAGGGCGTTGAGAAAGCCGCCAAGCCGACGGCATCGGAACCTCCCAAGGGCGAAGCCCTGGAACCGATCGCCGACGCCGCGGAGTACGGCCCCGAATTGGCCGATGAGCCAATTGGTTCGCTTGAGCCGACGCCAGCGGATCCCCAAGCCGCTTTCGATGACGCGCCGACTGATCGCGCTTCGAAACCCGCAGCCGGTTCCAAGG
>JAICUM010000399.1 GCA_025935855.1 Pirellulales bacterium
TATTCCAGAACAAAGCCGCAACAGAGAACCCCCGGACTCATCAAAGCCCAGAAGTATAGACGGCCCGGAAAAACCCCGCAATTCGAGCGGAGGACTCGCCAAGGGGTCGGGAGTCTTTTGCGACGGGAGAGTGTCCGTCCACAGGTTGGTCCCCAGTCGCAAAAGACTCCCGACCCGTTCGACGCGCTCAATCGCCGTCGGCCTCACTCTCCCGACGGTCCATTTCCTGCTCCACATCGCGAACACGTTTCTCAGCGCTCTTCTTGGCTTGCGGATGACCAAGCCACCTGACCGCATTCTGCCAGTGTTCACGCTCTTTGCGCAGATCTTCGTCCGACAGCCGTTTGAGGCATTCAGGCCAATCTCGCAATCGTCTAAGGCTCCGGCTCATCGTTCCAGTTTTAACAGAGCGCCGCTAAAATGGCTCGGCATGGATGATGGAGAGGGTCGCATCGCGGTGCCATGCCACGACATTGCTACCGTTGTCGCGGCTCTCAGCGCAGGACTTGGACTCGAATTCGAAAGCCGGGAAAGCGGCTACTGGGGGTGCTATTGGTCGGAACTTCCAAAGGGAGAGCTTCGAATCGTAGCCAATTGCGACCCGCTTTACATTGCCGGTACCGACCCTCCTGAAGAATTCTACTTCGAGCCACTCTTCTCGGAGTTTCCGGTTTTGGTTGACACCGAAGGCAGCCCCGAACTACGGAGTCATGTTGCGACGTTACTCAGGCGCCAATTCCCCGGGACCGCGATAATTTTTCCGACCTAATTGGCGTTTCTGCGCTTGTCTCTGGATGTTCCAAAGTTTGCTATACTTCTGCGCATGAAGCGACTTCTGCCCATCCTTATTCTGTTAATGCTCCTCTCCTGCCGCGAGGCAACCACCGCCAAGCCGAGCGCCCAGCAAATGATCGACGGCGCTTGGATTCCAGTGACCGCGGACCTCGGCGGGCAACCAATGCCCGAGAACGTCCGCAAGACCATCAAGCTCAACGTCGCCGACGGCAGATACAAGGTCACCGTCGGCGAGTAGCCCGACGCGGGCCTCGTCAAGCTCGACGCCTCCACGAACCCCATGGCCCTCGACGTCATCGGGACCGAAGGCCCCAACAAGGGCAAAACCATCCCCGCCATCTTCGACCTCGCCGGCGACACTCTCAAAATCTGCTACGACCTCAGCGGCCAAGCCCGCCCCACCGAGTTCAAATCGTCGCCCGGCACCCAGCAGTTCCTCGCAACGTACCAGCGCGAGAAGAAGTGATTCGCCGGCCTCTGGCTGGGAATGCTGCGGTTATTGGCGTTCAGGAAAACAACCGAACTCTGGGTGCCACTGCTGGCTTGTCCAGCAGTGGGCGCCGAGTACACGCTTGCCACTTCTAGCTGTCAGCGTTGCGCCCGTTCGTTTCGCAATCTCAACATCAAAAAGATCGCGGCCGCGTCCAAACCAACACGACGATCAGCACCGCGTTAATCACCAGCAGCGCCGCCGCCACATAGCTCGCCGGCGCCAACTTCTCGGTCACCTGGTACATCACCGCGACATCCTCCATCGCGCGTTCGTACGGCTTGTCGGCCGGCACAGCCCACGTCACCCAGAACTGAGCCGCGGCGCACAGCGCCGCAAACGTGCATACCGCCGCCCAAACCGCCGCGAGAAAACTCCAGCTAATTCGCATTTGACCAATTCCCTAGAACTATGGCTCAATGGCCGGTCGATCGCCGCGGTAAACGTGGGCGGCATTCAAGGGCATGGCTGTTAAGGTAATCGCAGGACCGCTTAGATTTCCAGCGGAAATTCTCTGGCCAAAAACACGCGTAGCAATTTCTTTACAAATGGTGTATATTAGTGCACTTCTCGACCGGCGCGACAGTCTCGTGGCGACCTGGCGCAATAAGCGAGCGCCGGTTCGTCAATGCCTGCGCGCACCCAGATTCGCACAAGATAGTTTTGGCTTTTTGGACTTTTTTCAGAAAATCCAAAACTCCACCCAATCCCTAGCCGCAGATGATCAGTATTGCCGAGTTTTCTCGAACAATTCGTTCCGTCTGGCCGCCCAACAGGCTGAGTTTTGAGCACAAAAAGTGGGACCCCCGGATGAATACAATACTCCAAAAATCCAAAACTCCTGCCGTTGCGAGTGATCGTTTAGAAGCCGTGCCTACAAGATCGCGGCACAATGTTCGCATGACTTCCGTCCTTTCCAACAAAAGGAAATGACTCATGGCCACGACATCCAGCTCCGGCTCATCCGCGTCATCACCGCATGGCTGCCCCGCCGCCGCCGAACATGACCGCGAAGTCCCGCAAACCGACCTGCTCAGCCCCTGGCAAGTCCGCGGCGTGCGCCTTCGCAACCGCGTCGTGATGTCGCCTATGTGCCAATACTCCGCCGACGAAGGCCTTGCTAACGACTGGCACCTGGTCCACCTCGGCAGCCGCGCAGCCGGCGGCGTGGCCCTCGTGTTCGTCGAAGCCACCGCCGTCACCCGCGACGGCCGCATCTCGCCCGGAGACATGGGCATCTGGACCGACGACCACGTCGAGCCGCTGGCGCGCATCGCCCGCTTCGTCCGCTCGCAAGGCGCCGTCCCCGCCATCCAACTCGCCCACGCCGGCCGCAAGGCGAGCTGCGACCTCCCCTGGCGCGGCGGCGCCCCACTCAGCGAAGACCAAGGCGGCTGGCGACCCGTCTGGGCCCCCAGCCCCCTCCCGTTCGACGAAGGCAGCCCCGTCCCACAGCCGCTCGACCAGGCCGGCATCGATCGGCTGATCGACGCCTTCGAATCCGCCGCCGCCCGCTCCATCGCCGCTGGATTCGAGGTCCTCGAAGTCCACGCCGCCCACGGCTACCTGCTCCACGAATTCCTCTCGCCGCTCAGCAACGAGCGCACCGACCAATACGGCGGTAGCTTAGAAAACCGCATGCGGCTTGTCCTGCAAGTCGCCGAGCGCTTGCGAAAGGTCATGCCCGACTCGATGCCGCTGTTCGTCCGCATCTCGGCCACCGACTGGGTCGAAGGCGGCTGGGACGTCGAGCAGTCGATCGTCCTCTCGCGCGAGCTGAAACACCGCGGCGTCGATCTGATCGACGTCTCGTCCGGCGCCCTCACGCCCAAGGCCCGCATCCCCGTCGGTAAGGGCTACCAGGTCCCCTTCGCCCGCCGCATTCGCGACGAAGCCAAGATCGCCACCGGCGCCGTCGGCATGATCACCGAATGCACCTACGCCAACGAAATCATCACCGGCGGCGACGCCGACCTGGTGTTCATCGCCCGCGAGCTGCTCCGCGAACCCTACTGGGCCCTCAAAGCCCAGCACGAAATGGGCGAAGAACCAAGCTGGCCCATCCAAATGGGCTACGCCGTCAAACGGAGGTCGAAATGAACTACGCCGCGAAACCGTAGGATGGGTACTCGGTCCGCCGAGTACCCATCACTGGCCTACGCCGCCAGCCGATAAGCCACGTCCGGCGACGGCTCGCACCGTTCGCCGGCCCCATTCCACCGCCGCAACGCAATCGCCGCCAGATGCCCGCCAAACGCGATCGAAATCTTCATGGCATGCTCAAACTTTCTCCGCCGCCCGACCAGGGGCACGCAATCCAAATCACATTCCGGATCGGGATCGGTCAGATTCACCGTCGGTGGGGCAAACCCGTCCCGCAGCGCCAGCGCCGTGATCGCCAATTCCACCACGCCTGCCGCGTTCACCAAATGCCCAAGATTCGCCTTGATCGAGCTGACGCACAGGCGGTTTGCCGCCGCGCCAAACGCCGCTCGAATCCCACGCGTTTCCATCGCGTCGTTCTGCTTCGTCCCCGTGCCGTGGGCATTGATGTACGCCACGTCCTCCGGATCGAGCCGCGATCGCTTCAGCGTCCGACCGAGCAATTGCGTCAGCGGCCCGCTGTCGGCGCTCAGGTCCGTCACGTGCGTCGAGTCGCTCAACATCGCCCCGCCCAACAGCTCCGCGTAAATCGACGCCCCGCGCGCTCGTGCCGAGCTCAGCCGTTCCAGCACCAGCACCGCGGCGCCCTCGCCCATCACGAACCCCTTGCGATTCGCGTCAAACGGCCTGCACGCCGCGGCCGGCTCCTCGGCGTCGGCCAGCACCCGCATGTTGTAAAACCCGGCACACAGAATCGGGTGCAACGCCTGAGCCGCGCCCACAAACGCCACGTCGCATTGATCGTCTTCAATCGCCCGCATGGCGTTCAGCGTGGCGATCGTCCCCGTGGCGCAGGCCGTCGAATTCACCAACCGCGGCCCGTACAGTCCCAGCCGGTTGGCAACCCGCGACGGCACCGCGGAATACAAAAAGTTCTCCCACCACGGCGTGCTTTCAACCGCGACGCCTTGCTTGACGTATTCCTCGATCATCCACGGCGTCGGCCCGCCGCAGGTGCCGAACGACGTGCCAATTCGCGACCGGTCAACCCGCCTCAAATCCAGTCGGCTATCCGCAAGCGCCTCGCGGGCCGCGGCAATCGCGAGCGGAAAATTCCGGTCGCCCATGCGATCCACGGCAATGTCTTGAACGGTTGCCCCGAGCAACATGCCATCCGGCAACCCCGGCATGCCGCACAGCTTCCGCACGCCGTTGCGGCCGTCCTTCACGCCCTGCCACGTGCTCTCACGATCGCGGCCCACAGCCGTGATCATGCCAATGCCGGTGATAACAATGCGTTCGTTCA